>JANWXI010000084.1 GCA_025057415.1 Chitinophagales bacterium | reverse complement strand
AAGCACCACTGAAAATGCTTATGCTCAATACGACAATATTGGTAGCCGTACACGCAAAAACTTTCTTTCGCCCTGGATCTGGGTGCCTACCGGAGCTGCTGCCCCCAACATATATTTACACTACAACAATACACTTGAAAGTAGTTTCGATGGAGTGTTCTTAGAAAGAACTACAAATGGTACCACATGGACAAAAATCACTTCATTTTCAGTGGACGGATACAGTGGCACTGTTCAAGGGAGCAACACTTCATGCAGTGCAAATGATCCCCAAGCAGCCTGGTCGAATAATGGATGGAGATTATCTACATCCAATGATGTGCCCACCGGCACCTGGGTACGTTTCCGATTGGTAGGATTTGAGGATGCCTCATTTTCTACCGGTAATTTTCGACTGTATCGCATGCTATTAGAAGGCACAGGCCCATCCATCGGAGGAGCATTTGCAGCCGGTAACATATATGCCCAAAACAATGTGTATGCCGGCTCCAATGTATTGTTGGGCGATTTGGCAGAATATTTTCAGGTATCCGGAAATACGGAGCCGGGCGACTTGATTGCCATAGACCCTGTGTTGCCGGATCATTATGTTGTTGCTAAAGGCAAGAACAGCGGTCACGTAATCGGTATCCATTCAGAGAACCCCACTCTTACACTTAATAACCCCAACAGCGGCGTGCCGGTAGCTCTTCGCGGTCGCGTGCCCGTAAAAGTTTGTACACAAAACGGCCCCATACGCATAGGCGACCTGCTCACCGTAAGTGATATTGCCGGCCATGCCATGAAAGCCACCGGTAAATGCTACGTCATCGGCCGCGCGCTCGAAAACTTTGAGGGTGAAGGCGCCGGTAAAATTCTCTGCTTAGTAGAGGGCGCATGGTATAACCCTGCCGAAAGTACCGCTGAAATTTCCACCGGTTCAGCCGTTATTCCTAAAGGACAAAAATCATTCACTGTACTCGATGAGCGTTTCGGAAATATGTCGAAAGCTTTTGTGGCATTTACCGGAGCAGGCGGCAGCAACTACTGGATAGCCAAAGACAAGCCCGGCCAGTTTACCGTACATTTGGCTAATGCCACCGAAGCCGACCTGCCGTTTGATTATTTGATTGATTACAACGGAGGCCATAAAACGAACACTTCAACATCTGCTGCGGGCGATCAGGTGAGCCAAACCCGCCCTGCCGACTTTGAAAAAGCCGGCTGGAAATACGACCCTGAGAAGAAAATCTACTGGAAACCGGGCACCGAACCTGCACCAGAAGGATACACGCATGTTCCTTTCCCGGAAGATATGCAACCTACTCCACCTCCGGTACCCGAAAAACCCGAATGGCCCTGTTATTACATACCTGGTAAGGGCTACGTGTACTCCAAAGATGTGCAACGCCTCATGCGTATGGCTGAGGCAAATTCAGAGTCGCAACGCGAAAGAAAGTAAAACCTCATACAGACAAAGGCCGGTAATGTTACCGGCCTTTTTCCCCCTTTGTTGGTCTTTGCCGTCATGTACCGAAACAAGATCCAAGCTGTTGTTCGGTGTTATCACCAACAACCGGAGCCGAGCTATTGAGTAAACCATGTATTTCATTCTCCGCTTGCTTAATGGGTTAAAAATCCAAAATCATCTATACCTGTAGTATAAAACCCGGCCGATGGCCATCGGTAATCTTCAGGATAAACCGCCGACTTCCATTTCTCTTATACTTGTTGGTTACGCATCGGCAGAGCCGAAGCTATAACACTGACAAGGGCGTAAAGGCTTCTGCTAAACGAGGGGCAACGTCACGTTCAAAAATTATTTGAATATTAGCGATGGGTGTATCAGCGCGAAAGTCGGGAGTTACTTTAGAGGTTGTAAAATCAAACCCGCTTCTCTCATAGTAAGTATAAGTTTGTTTGCTCAATTTATAAGCAAGTTGGACCTTAGTATTTTTTTCCAAAGCTTGTATCCAAGCGCAAAAACGATAAGTATCAAAAGGGTTACATCAGTTGAACGCACTAGGCGAGTACGCTTTTTTATCAATTGGCTTAAAGCCACTACCAACAGCTTATGCCTGAGTTTTCTTGGTTAGGGCACGATACAAAACAGCGAAAGGATCTGCAAAAATGCACACACTGCTTGATTTTGACGGTAATCAGCCGGCTGATGTACTCATCAATGCCGTCTCGGCAAATCCTTTGATGAAGAAAAACCTCCGACCACTAACAATCTATCGAGGGGGATGTTATTTTAAAACGACACTTTTGCTGATGAAAAGCATTGACTCTAAATGGTTCTTTTACTTTTGCCTAAACGTTTAAGACGTTATTGGTATTTTCTAACAATGTATCGTTTTAAGGGAACATAACTCATTCATCATTTACAAAATTGCTAACTTTAACGGGCAAAACCGACTATGTAATGCTGATTATATTGATCCCAGTAAGTCATGTGAATGTATTTAACATTATTCCATTGAATATTTTGACATTCTAAGGTGTGAGTTGTTGTTTCTGCGTTCAGATGAGGCGAATTATAAAGTCGGTTGGGTTGTGGATTATTTTGGCAGGCAGGCCCTGTTCCATCAATTTGAAGTTGAATTTTACTTACTAAAGATAATGGATTAATAGTTGTGTTTTTAAATGGAAGTTTCATTTCCCAACTAATGTTGTTGATGGTTCCGTCCGTGTTTAAATTTACTTTAGGCCAAGGTATTACTATGTTGTTCAATATGTATGATTGGTCGGGTATGTCAAACTTAAGGTTTTTAGAATTATAGGTAATGGTGTATTCACCACCGGGAGGGAACTGACTAGAAATCGTAGGTGAAAAAAAGTCTATGTAATTTGTATACTTGTTATGATCGGTAACAAGAGTATTTTGGAATCCTGAGCCGGCTGGCCCGGTAATATATATAGCGGAAGGCAGAGTGGAATCTTTTATATGTACGAAAAGTTTGAAGCCATCTACAAATCCGGATGTATCTAAACTTGGGGTGGTGCCTGATGTAAATTGCCCTCCTTTTATGAAATACAATACTCCTAATCCGTATTCATTATTTTCCATAAAATCCAGCTTCCCGTTTCCATCAATGTCCATATTTCTGGCAGATGCAGTAAACCAATCATCTGATTGGCCAACTACCTGTTTTTCTTCGGGTGTCAGTGGAATGCTTGTCTGTAATAGATTATTTTCAGGTATGAATGTAGAACCATTTTTGGATAGCAACCCAAGATTGAATGAGTTAATATCGTTTTTATAATAATACATGGGTAATGACTCAATGGTATTGGTTAACTTTATGTGTCCAATTGGTACATTGTTGGATGATAAAAATACCAATACCCAAGGTTGCGCTTTATCAATTTTGACCGAAAACTTATTATTGGTAATATTCTCCATTCTATAGCCGGATCGAAGAGAGATTGCAACAACTTTTGCTGCGCTGGTATTTAATTGGTCAATGTTTGCCGAAAGTAATACTGGCTCCTCTCCTCCTTTGTGATCATTGTCTTTATCTTTTTTGCAGCTTACAAAAGCTAAAGAAAAAGAAATTGCAAGCGTTAAAGAAATGTATAATCTATTCATAAGTTAATAATTTTGTAATACAAAATTAGGATACATGATTTTCTGAAAAATGACTTTCGTCATAATTTCTTCTGACTTGTCCCCATCAAAACTTTTTACTGACATAAAGCGTGGATAATCAGCATCTATTTCGTTTTTAGTGCAAAAAATTCCGCTATTACTATTGAATGAAAATCAGAGTGGTTTCTACCGCAAGTAGGGCTAAAGCTGTTCTAGTCCTACAATATAGGAACTACAAAAGGGTGGTCTTAAAGCATATTGGTTCTGCAAAAACGTAAGATGAAATCAAAGCACTACTTCTTGCGGCCGAAGAATGGTTCAAAGACGCTAGCCATTAACTATCTTTTTTCCGATGATAACCCTAATCAAGTTTTGCATGTCAACTACAGTAAATTTGTAGGCGTTAAGTACCGTCATTTCTGTCAAACTATTCGTTAGGTTTTGGATCGCCTTGGATTAGGAGACTTTCCTGAGCTGTTTCAGGACTTAGTTGCAATACGTAATTTCGAACCTGCATCTAAGCTGCGTTCGTTGGAGCCTCTCGCAAGATATTTCGGCATACATCACCATCGTAAAACGTTTTATTAATTCGCTCCCAAGTGTATTGATTTATATAATAAGGTAGAAAACAAGGTTATATCATTTGCTCAGTCAGCATATTATTTCAAATATTATATTCTATTTTATGATGTAACAACATTGTATTTCAAGACATTTGAAGAAGATGAACTTCGCAAAACAGTTTTTTCAAAAGACAACAAAGCGCAACAATCCCAAATTCGTATGGTATTAATGGTGAGCAAAGGGGGATTCCCCGTTGCCTACAAAGTGTTTGCCGGTAATACATTTAAGGACATACAATTATACCTGTCATTCAATAAATCATATCCAAAAACAAGGTAAAAAACTTTACAGTAGTTGCTGATGCGGCAATGATTAGCACTGAAAAAATTCGGCAATTGAGCAACAACCAAATTAATTATATCGTGGGAGCAAGACTTGGTAATGTTTCGCCCTTGTTGCTTGAGCAAATTGATAAGACAATGCTTAGGAAAGATGGTTATACCATAAGATTAAAAACCGAAAACGGCTATTTGATTTGCAGCTACTCAATAGTGCGATACCGAAAGGACAAACTGAGATGGATAAACAGATAGAAAATGCAAAGCTCATAGTAAGATACCCATCAAAAGGGAAGAGTGTGAAATTTATTAGTACGAGAGGCGCAAAAATATCATTGAACGAACCGTTAATTGAAAAACTAGAAAAACTATTTGGGATTAAAGGATATTACACAAATCTGAAAGAAGGCGAAATAGACAACTCAACGATTATAGCTGGGTATCATAACTTGTATAAAATTGAACAATCGTTCAGAATAACAAAAAACGTCTTACAAACAATACCTGTTTTTCATTACAAAGAGGAACCTATAAACTTCATTTATTGATTTGCTTCAAATTTTTAGTAATTTCAAAATATATCGAGTTAAAAGCAAGCTGTTCAATAAGAAAGTTCATTAACGAATCAAAAAAATTGTAGATAGCGAGATTCTCAATATAAATACTGGTAAAATTATTACAGTAAAAGCCAACACAACTGTCAGATTAAGTCGTAACAATTACAAATTATGGATGGATATATCGAAAAAATAATCTCTCAGAACTAAAAGGTACAAGTCCGGAGGTAACTCAAATCACTCCACCTCCGGTACCCGAAAAACCCGAATGGCCCTGTTATTACATACCTGGTAAGGGCTACGTGTACTCCAAAGATGTGCAACGCCTCATGCGTTTAGCTGAAACAAATGCTGAAACCCAGTGGGAAAGAAAGTAAAACGAAAATTACAAAAGAAAAGCCGGTGATAAACCGGCTTTTTTTATAGCGTATTGTTTGTGAATAGTACATTTTCTCTATTATCTGAAAATGATTTAATTTAGCATATAAACATATACGTTATGAGTTTTCAAATATGCAGTGGCTATCGCCAATTATTTGCCCTTGTGCTTGGGCTATTTGTAAATGCTTTGTTATATGCTCAAGGCGAAACCCAAAACCCAAACAGCAACTCCGGTATTTTTTGGCGCACCACGGGGAACAACAATACAAATCCTACAAACAATTTTTTGGGTACTATCGATAACAATGCACTTTCTTTCCGCACCGTTAACCAGGTTAGAATGACCATCGGCACAAACGGAAACGTAGGAATTGGAACTGCGGCGCCTTCTGAGCGTTTACACATTGCAGGTACTGCCGCAGGCGTGCGTATCGAAGGAGTGGGCACAGGGGGCTCATATGTGGGCAACCCTACCGCTACAACGGATAGGATTTTATTTGCCGATGCCAATGGGGTACTGCGCAGTATCAATAACGGAACGGTAAATCAGGTGTTGAGTATCAACGGTGCGGGCGTGCCTGCCTGGACCAACGGAAACTTCTGGCGATTAGATGGAAACGCGATTACAGGTACGGAATTTATTGGCACCACGAACCTGCAGGTGCTTCGGTTTTTTTGTAACAACACCGAAAGGATGCGAATAAACCCGGCAGATGGAGAAGTAGTGGTGGGGGCAGTTGCCTCTCCATACCCGGGCGATATGCTTTGTGCTGTTTCAACCAACGCACTTCCTTTTGCCGTAAACGGCTATACCTACCACAATGGCAGCGGATGCTGGGGTGAAACATTTCCTGCCAGCGCCTCTAATTTTTCTTCCGTTCAGGGGGTTTATTCCGGCAGTGGAGCAGGTTCCGGGGTGTTGGGTAATTACAACGGAACCAATACATCCAACACCCGTAGCGGTGTGTACGGTGTATTAAACACACCGGCAACAGCAAATTACGGAGCAGGAGTATATGGATATGCTAATATTGCTACTACTGCCAGTAACGGCCACATGGGAGTACTTGGATCTTACAATTCCAATACGTATGGTTTTGGAGTGTATGGTATAGGATTGGGTGGAGGTTTAATGACAGGAAACAATGACATAGCTGTTGTGGGATGGAGGGCAGCCAATGCAAACTACGGCGGTTATTTCAACGGAAATTTTGCTGTAGCCGGCGGAGCTAAAGCAGCGAGTGTGGGCACCAGCAAAGGCAATCAGTTGCTCTACTGCATAGAAAGCCCCGAAATTTGGTTTGAAGATTTCGGGACCGGCCGCCTTGAGGCAGGCAAAGCAACAATCAACCTCGACCCGCTTTTTCTGGAGACCGTAGTAATAGATGAAAAACATCCGATGCATGTGTTCATACAGATGGAGGGAGAGTCAGAAAACGTTTATGTAATCAAAGACAAAACTTTCTTTACGGTTAAGGAGCGCAATAATGGCAAGAGCAATGCCCCTTTCAGTTGGCGGGTGGTTGCCAAGCGCATCCATTTTCAGGACCATCGTTTTGGCAATGACCCGGTATGGGGCCCGGGAGATACCCGCGTGTACATGGAGTACTGCGAACCACCTAAGATAGATTACAACGAAAACATCCTCTTACAACAAAAGAAGCGTATCGAGGGTCAAAAAGCGCCTTACCCACCCGGTTTTATTACGCAGGAACAACTGCAGAAAGAGATGGACGAGCGCAACAAATACAACACGCAAAGTGAAAAGCCGCTTCCGGTAAACCCACCCGATAACAGTGAAGAAAACCCGGGCATGAATCATAAAAATTCCCCGGCGCCGGTAAAACCAATAAAAATCGGCCACACCGGTGGTAGTTTACAGCAACCTCCCGCTGGCGAACAAACGCACTTATATAAGAAATAATTTTATAATATGATTTTGGACAAATCCGGAATTCAAATCCGGATTTGTCCAAAATTATTCAATACTCTACTTGTCGCCAGTTCGTAACAGATATGTTTCCTTTCAGCTTTTGATTCACTTCACCGTTGTAAATGAGCAGGGCTTTCGCCCGGCTCCGGTGCAAAGCCGTGTAATACGAAATGCCTCTGAGCATAGAAGGGTGAAACGTATCAGCCGATTTAATTTCTATGAGAGTGGGCTGCACACCGCGCTCAGCCATCAGGTCTATTTCGTTGCCTGTTTTATCGCGCCAAAAGTAAAACTGCTGGTGCTTTCCGAAGTTAAAGTCATCTTTCATAAATTCCGCAATCACCAGGTTTTCAAACAAACTGCCCCTGCCGTAATAATTGCTCACGTCTTTTTTGCTGCGCAAACCCAACAGATACGCTGCTAAGCCAGTATCGTAAAAATACAACTTAGGGGTTTTCACCAACCGCTTGCGCGGGTTAGAGAAATACGGTTGCAGTAAAAAAATAATGTAGCTGCTCTCCAGCACGTTCAACCATGCCTTGACGGTTTTCTGGTCTACGCCCAACTCGTTACCGATGGCAGACAGGTTAAGTAATTGCCCGGTGTTGATGGCACACATCCGCATAAACTTACCGAAAGCCGATAGGTTTTCAATATTGCGAATTTGCCGCACATCGCGCTCTATGTAGGTGCGCACGTAGTTTGCGTACCAATCGGTCGGGTTAGGGCGGGTCTGGTAAACTGCCGGATAAAACCCGCGCCAAAGCACATCGTTTACATCTTTTCGCAGCAGGTTAGCGGCGCTCAGCTCTTTAACACTCAACGGCAGCAGCGTAGCATAAGCAACTCTTCCGGCCAGCGACTGAGAAATGTCTTGTTGCAGCAAAAAATTCTGTGAACCGGTGAGAATAAACTGACCGTTTTTGCGTGAGTTATCTAAAATTTCCTGCAGATACGAAAAAATTTCAGGCGCCCGCTGTACTTCATCCAATATTGCCCCCTTGGGAAATTGTTTTAAAAACCTGCGGGTGTCTTCTTTAGCAACCGTCCGGTGGTCAATATTTTCAAGCGAAATGTACGGCTTGTCTTTAAACAACATTTTTGCCAGGGTCGTTTTCCCCGACTGGCGCGGTCCCACTATCGCCACGGCTTTAAATTTTTTCGATAAAGACAGGATTTTCTTTTGAATATCTCTTTGTATCATACGGCAAAGTAAAAAAATATTTTGGACAAATCCGGAATTCAATTCCGGATTTGTCCAGTTATCTCCCAAACCTTCGCAGTAGTCATGAGCTCAGTATTACAACTAACCGTACAAGGTTTGGGAATACAACAGATGCGCAATCAAACTGCCTCAACGGTAAATGAATACCTCGCGCCTGCCATTAGCACTTACCATGCCGCGAAACATCACCTCACAGTTAAAAGGCATGGCAATATTTCCGTATTGGTCTATGGCAATTAAGCCCCCCTTGCCGTTCAGTTGTGTAATTTTTCTGATTACCTCCTCACAGGCGTCCTGCAGTGTGCGTTTACTGTAACGCATCAATGCCGATACATCATGTGCCGCTACGAGGCGTATGAAATACTCTCCGTGACCGGTACAAGACACGGCACAGGTTTCGTTATCGGCATAGGTGCCTGCCCCGATAATGGGCGAGTCGCCAATGCGTCCGTATCGTTTGTTCGTCATCCCGCCTGTTGAGGTAGCCGCAGCGAGATTGCCGTGCACATCAAGCGCTACGGCGCCCACGGTGCCGAAATGGTCATCGTCTGTTTGCGCATCGCGCTTCGCGGGGTTGTTACCCTCAACACTATGGTCCAGTTGTGTGGTGTTGCTGCCGCGGAGTTTTACCCACTGTTCGTATCGCTGCGGAGTATCAAAGTAATTTTCTTCTATAAGGGGGATGTGGTTTTCTTTGGCAAAATCTTCAGCGCCTTTACCGCTCAGAAATACGTGTGCTGATTTCTCCATTACAGCACGCGCCAGCACTACGGGATTTTTCACGCTTCGCAGCAGCGCTACCGCGCCTGCCCTCAGAGTATGACCGCACATGATGGCGGCATCCATCTCGTGCCTGCCCTCTGCATTAAACACCGACCCCTTACCTGCATTGTACAAAGGGCAATCCTCCAAAAACTTTACGACTGCCTCCACGGCATCTACCGCGCTGCCATGCCGCTGCAAAACGGCATAGCCGATATCCAATGCATCCTGCAAGCTGGTTTTATAACCTTTTTCTGTTTCGGGGGTAAACTCCCCGGGAGAAAGCGCACCTGCGCCGCCGTGCAGCGCCAATCCGAAACGTTGCATGCACAATGCTAATAATATTCGGGCAGATACCGGAGAGAGCACAGCCGCTTGCTATTGCAGATAGTCCGCAATCGTTATTACTTCGCCCCATGCAATTTGAAAGAAAAAATCTGAGCAACGAGGAGTTAATACAGTTGTATCAACTTATCCTGAAACCGCGCGTGATAGAGGAGCGAATGCTCAAGTTGCTCCGCCAGGGCAGGGTGAGCAAATGGTTCAGCGGTATAGGGCAGGAAGCCATTGCCGTGGGGGTTACCGCAGCGCTGGATGCTGATGAATATATATGTCCTTTGCACCGCAACCTGGGCGTGTTCACTACACGCGGTTGTGATTTGCGTCAGCTCTTTGAGCAGTTTCAGGGTAAGCAAAACGGATTTTCGCAGGGCCGCGAGCGCAGCTTTCACTTTGGTTCTAACAAACACCATATCGTGGGCATGATATCGCACCTCGGGCCGCAGATGTGTGTGGGCGATGGCATTGCGCTTGCGTGCAAACTGAAAGGAGAAATGAAAATTACCGTGGCATTTACCGGTGACGGTGGCACGAGCGAAGGCGATTTTCACGAAGCATGCAACATTGCGGCTGTTTGGGATTTGCCCATCATCATTTTGATTGAAAACAACGGGTACGGTCTCTCTACGCCTGTAAGTGAACAATATCGTTGCAAGCAACTCGCAGACCGCGCCTTGGGCTACGGCATGAGGGGTTTAACCATTGATGGCAATAACATTCTGGAAGTTTACCACACAGTACGAAAACTCCGCGAAGAAATGTTGGCTAACCCGCACCCGGTGTTATTGGAGTGCATGACCTTTCGTATGCGCGGGCATGAAGAAGCCAGCGGAGTGAAGTATGTGCCGAAAGAGTTATTTGAGATTTGGGCAAAGAAAGATCCGGTGTTGAATTATGAAAACTGGTTGATAGAAAACGGCATCATTTCGCCCGATTATCCGGCCATGCTCCGCGAGGAGTATGACACAGAAGTGCGCGCCGCGTTTGAAGAAGCCGACAAACAACCCGAAATCAAACCCGACAGCGAAAAAGAAGAAAGAGAGGTGTATGCACCCCACGTGTCTCGTTCGCAGGCGCCGCAATCAAACAACTACCGGCACATGCGGCTGGTAGATGCGGTGAGCGATGGACTGCGGGTATGCATGCGCAGGTTTGATAACCTCATCATCATGGGGCAGGACGTAGCTGAGTACGGCGGAGTGTTTAAAGTGACGGAGGGTTTTGTGCAGGAATTCGGAAAAGAGCGGGTGCGCAATACGCCCTTGTGTGAGAGCGGTATTCTGAGCGCTGCGCTCGGCCTGAGCGTAAAGGGGATGAAAAGTGTAGTGGAGATGCAGTTTGCCGATTTTGTATCCACGGGTTTTACAGCCATAGTCAATAACCTGGCGAAATCGTACTGGCGTTGGGGGCAAAATGCTGATGTGGTGGTGCGCATGCCCACCGGGGCTGGTGTAGGAGCGGGACCTTTTCATTCGCAGAGTAACGAAGCGTGGTTTTTTCATGTGCCGGGACTAAAAATTGTGTATCCTTCTACTCCGTATGACGCTAAAGGGTTGCTGTGCGCGGCTATTGAGGACCCCAATCCCGTGATGTATTTTGAGCATAAGGCGCTTTATCGCGGAGTAGAGGGAGATGTGCCTGAAGATTATTACACGGTCGCAATCGGGCAGGCGCAACTCCTCAGCGAGGGCGATGACGTGTCTATCATCACATACGGGGCGGGAGTGCACTGGGCATTGGACTGGCAGAAAGAAAACGCCAACTCCCTGGGAGTAAGTGTTGAAATACTTGACCTGCGCTCCCTTTTGCCCTTTGATAAAGAAGCCATTGCAAATACTGTGAAAAAGACCGGCAAAGTGCTCGTATTGCACGAAGACACCCTCACCGGAGGAATAGGCGCAGAAATTTCGGCCTGGATAAATGAAAATTTATTTGAATATTTAGATGCGCCCGTGCTGCGGTGCGCTTCGTTAGATACGCCGGTGCCTTTTTCACTCTCATTAGAGAGAAACTTTCTTGCGCAAAGCCGTTTACACGATACATTAGTAAAATTAATCAACTATTA
This sequence comes from Chitinophagales bacterium, assembly GCA_025057415.1. Taxonomy (GTDB): domain Bacteria; phylum Bacteroidota; class Bacteroidia; order Chitinophagales; family LD1; genus Bog-950. The sequence continues at coordinate 2,560 of JANWXI010000084.1, read as the reverse complement.
GACGGGGTAGTTTCCGGTTATACCGGCTTCTTTTTACGGGGCAGCTTTATTGCCGGCTACGGCAAGGGTAGTTTTTTTGCCACATCGGGATAGTCGGTTATGATGCCGTCAACGCCCATGCGATACAGCCGTTTCATAGGGCGGAGTTGATTGATGGTCCAGGGAATGATGCGCATGTTTTGCTCGTGGCACCGGCGGATAAGTTGGCGCGTCACCAACCGGTAGTATGGAGAATATATCGCAGGGGTAAAGCCCAGTCGCTCTATGTTTTTTTGAATACCGTCGGGATTTTCTACCAGTAAGGCCAACACTACGGAGCTGTCAATGGCATGCATGGCTTGTAGTGTTCGTACATCGAATGACTGAATGATACAGCGCGGTAGTATGTTTTTCTTTTTTAATAAATCGTACAGTAAACGCGCAAAAGTATCCGGTGCGGGATGATGAATGCCATCGCCCGCAGGCGTACATTTTGTTTCGATGTTGTAGTAAACTGCAGGAAGTTTGTGTTGCTTCAGAAAATTTTCCACGGTATCAATTACAGCCGTTAGCAGCGGTTTCTGCACACTGATTTTGGCTTGCCTCGGAAAACGCGGATGCGGCAGGGAGCCGCAATCGTATTGTACAATTTCGTTATATGTAAGCTGATAAATGTTGTGTTTTGCTTTTGCATGCTGCCCGAGGCGTTCCCCATTTAAGGTGCAGATTTCTTCACTCATCCACGGTTCATGACTTAACAATATGTGGTGGTCTTTGCTCACCACCACGTCCATTTCTAAAGTGTTTACGCCCAGTTTTATGGCTTCCAGAAAGCCGGGAATGGTATTTTCAGGATAGAGACCTCTGGCTCCGCGGTGGCCTTGCAGGTCAAAAGTGCGCTGAGCACACAATGCCAACGCGAAGGCATTACACAACCAGAAGAGGCGCTTTTTCATGGATGCACGGCTATTTCAGATATTGCTTCGCCCACAATAAAGGTGGCGCCTTCTTCTGCCAGATATGTATTAGGAAAGATGCTACGACATTCTGCCAACAGAGCGTTGAGGTCTTCATAGCGGGCAGAAAAGTGCCCTATCAAAAGTTTTTTAACGCCGGCTTTTAACGCCAGCGTAGCGGCTTGCGTGGTAGTGGTGTGAAACGTTTCTGTGGCGCGTGCTTCGTGAAGTTGCGAAAAAGTGGTTTCGTGGTACAGCAGGTCCACGTGCTGTATAATATCCAGTATGGATTCGGTGTAGAGGGTATCGCTGCAATAGGCGTAGCTGCGGGCGGGTGTGGGGTCGGTGGTCAGTTCGCTGTTGGGGATTACATTACCATCCGAAGTCACAAAGTCGCTACCCTGACGGATTAGTGGAATTTGCGCGTAGGGGATTTGGTACTCAGCCATCTTCTCCGCAATTATCTTGCGCAGCAATTTTTTTTCGCGAAACAGAAATCCTGCTGTGGGGATCCGGTGCACCAGCGGGATGGTTTCAACGGTCAGGTGTTCATCTTCGTAAATTACTGCGTGGGCGGCCGTGTCAATAGGGTGGAAGTGCAGGTCAAATTTCAGCTTGGTATCGGCATAGGTAAATTGCAGTTTAATGATTTCTTCGAGACCCCGTGGAGCGTAAACATGCAGCGGCTGCTGGCGCCAGTTGAGGTTAAACGTAGTGAGTAACCCCGCCAGCCCGAAGTAATGGTCACCATGAAGGTGTGATATAAAAATATGGTCTAACCGCCCGGGGCGGATGCCGAATTTATTCATCCGGAACTGCGTGCCCTCACCGCAGTCAATTAAAAAAGTTTGTCCGTTGTAATGAAGCGCCTGCGAAGAAGGATAACGTTCATAAGCGGCTACGGCCCCGTTGCTGCCGAGGATAGTTACCTCAAATTGCATGTATGCTCCCGGAATTAACTGCGCAAATCTTTATCAAGTTCTTCCATCATCACAAAATCAACCGATTCATTGATAGTGGGTACGATGTTGAGTATCGGTTCTAACTGTGAAATTTTAATCAGCTTTTGGATATGCGCATTGATGCCCGTGAGTACGAAAATTCCCCCTTGCTCCTTGCACAGGCGGTTGCCCACCAGCAGGGCGCTGAGACCCGAAGAGTCCACATATTGCACATCAGACAAATCCAAAACAATATTGCGGAAACCTTCGTTGCTTAATATGACGAGTTCACTCTTAAGATGAGGAGCCAGGTTGCTCAATAATTTTTCTTCATTGAGCTTCAGGATAACCAATCTATCGCGTTTATCAACCTGAAATTTCATAGTTCGTTTTTTGGGTTTTAGGGAATTGACCCTTTAAAACTACAATTTTTTATCAAAAAAACAAAAAATTTTTTGAAATAAGCGCATAAGCACTCCGTTAAAATACCGAACATAACCGGGTTGTTTTTAAACCTTTGCACAGGTAATATCAATGGCGTTTTAATACAAAATCTCGAATCACAACTTGGCAATTTATTGTCTGTTTCAATTATGTTGTAACGAGTTATGGGGTGCCCCCGCTGCGGCGCGCTCGTACCTCACGCACCGCAGCGGGGTCGGGCTTGCTACGGGGTACGCTGTC
>JANWXI010000083.1 GCA_025057415.1 Chitinophagales bacterium | reverse complement strand
CGGGGGGGGTCTCTTTTATCTTCATAACCATTTTATTCAACTCCGCCCGGGGGGGCCCCCGCCCTCGCCCCGCCCACCCGCATATAACCTCATTCAATTAACCAATTCATTACACCGTAAAATTTAACTGCGCTAAAAATGCCTTGTAACTGAAGAGTTTGGCTGCTGAAACCAATAAATTCTGTCCAAAATCCTTTACATTTCTATTTTCCTGCAAAACTCTCCAAACAACCCGGCATAACTCAAGCACTTGTATCGTTATCTTGGGCATAACGCTTTCCGTTGCCCTTACTGCCAACGTAAGGGTAGGCGCTAATCAATACCAATCATGCAGATTGAGTTCATCCGAATAATTCTATTCAAAGCTACATGTACACTATATGTGCTGTAAATAACTGTTGCAACTTTCTTACTGCTTGAGTGTTATACCAAGCTCATCCAGTTGTTTCTTCTCCACAGGCGTGGGTGCGTCCATCATGAGGTCGCGGCCGCCGCTGGTTTTCGGAAAAGCAATCACATCGCGTATAGTTTCTCCGCCGGTCATCAACATTACGATGCGGTCCAATCCAAAGGCGCAACCGCCGTGTGGCGGAGCGCCGTATTTGAATGCGTTGAGTAGAAATCCGAACTTTTTTTCCTGCTCCTCTTTGCTCAAACCGAGTTTTTGAAAAACTTTTTCCTGTATAGCGGGATCATGAATTCGAATGCTCCCGGAGAGTATTTCATTGCCGTTTATCACCATATCGTAGGTTTGGGCGCGCACCCTAAGCGGCTCTTTATCAAAATACGGAAGGTCATCAGGATGGGGTGAGCAGAAGGGGTGGTGAGCAAACGTTATCTGCCCGGTTTCCTCATCTTGCTCGAATAATGGAAAGTCCACTACCCACAAAACGCTCCATTTTTTTTCATCCATCCACCCGTGCCGTTTGGCAAGCTCCAAACGCAGGTCACCCAACGATTTACGCACCTTGGTGTGTTTATCGGCAGCTATTAATAGCAGGTCGCCCTTTTGGGCTTGAAAAGCTGCGCCTATCTGGCGCAGTTGTTCCTCAGTAAAAAATTTATCTATGGATGATTTGACACTGCCATCTTCTGTAAAGCGGATGTGGATAAGCCCACCCAACCCGCGATGTGGCGCCTTTACAAACTCTGTAAGCTCATCTAACTGTTTGCGGCTATACGAAGCGCATCCGGTGGCATTGATGCCGGCTATCAGACCACCGGAGTTGAGCGTGTTGTTAAACACAGCAAAATCACTTGCGGGTAATAACTCGTTTAACTCTACGATGCGGCAATCAAAACGCAAATCGGGTTTATCGGTGCCGTATAAACGCAACGCTTCATCGTACTTAAGTTTTGGTAACTCGGGCAATTCATATTGTAATACTTTTTTAAACACATATCGTATCAAACCGCCAAACGTTTCAAAAATATCTTCCTGATGTACAAAGCTCATTTCGCAGTCCACCTGGGTAAACTCCGGCTGACGGTCGCCCCGAAAGTCCTCATCGCGGTAACATTTTACGATTTGATAGTACCGGTCCATCCCCGCCACCATGAGCAGTTGTTTGAGGATTTGCGGAGATTGCGGGAGGGCGTAAAAGCTCCCTTTTACCAACCGCGAGGGCACCAGAAAATCGCGGGCGCCTTCCGGAGTGCTTTTTATCAGGTTGGGCGTTTCTATCTCCACAAAGTTTTTATCGTCCAGATATTCGCGCACGGCGCGGCAAATTTTGGCGCGTGTTATCAGCGCATCGCGCAGCTTAGGCCGGCGTATGTCTAAGTAGCGGTAGCGCAGGCGCAACTCTTCATTTCCGTCCGTTTCGTTTTCAATTAAAAACGGAGGCACTTCACTGGCGTTGAGTATCGTTAACTCATCAACAAAAATCTCAATATCTCCGGTTGGTAAATTCGGATTTTTATTAATACGTTCTTTTACAACGCCACTTGCCTGTATCACGTATTCTCTGCCCAGTCGGTTGGCTTCTGCACACAGGGTAGCATTTCTTTCCATATCAAAAACCAATTGGGTGATGCCATATCGGTCGCGCAAATCAATAAAGGTCATACCCCCAAGAAGCCGGTTTCTTTGTACCCAACCGCAGAGCGTAACTTGTTGCCCTACGTGCGCTAGCGTCAGTTCGCCACAAGTATGTGTTCTGTACATAGCAGATGAATTAGTTGTATGAAGCGCGCAAAATAAGTCCGTTTGCGACAATAGAAAATTTGAGCGCGAAAAAGCTAAAGTTTATAGGAATTGCCCTGGTTGAACACTTAAACTTTTAAAGCGTGGTAATCATCGTTTTGAGAACAAATCAGATTGGCGACTGAAACTGTACTACGAAGGGTGATAGAATTTATTAACATGTAAGCGAAGATAATGAGTGTATTCCGTAATTGTTAACTACAATACCATTTGCATATCCTCAGTGACAAATGTTCATGGGTAGCACATCATGTGGGAGGAGTATTTTATGATATTAAATACGTCTCCCCCGGTTGAGCTAAAAATTAGATGAAGACAGTAAATATTTAGCTGACACCAGGTAATCGTAAGTCATTAAAAATTACAACGGAAACGATATATTTGTCGTCTATAGGTTTAAATTAAATTTGGCACTTTACGACCGAGCCGCATGAGAATTTTAACATTTTCTCTTTTTACCTTTTTATTTCTTTTATGCTTTCGCATTAAAAGTTACGGCTCGCACATAATGGGCGCGGATCTGGAGTATCAATGTTTGGGGAATAACCAGTATCGCGTCACCATTCGCATCTATCGCGATTGTTGTGGCATTGCCATGTCAAACAGTATTCAACTACAGGTATTGAATACATGCACCAATACATCTAGTACGGTTACATTAAACCAGCAACCCGGTTCCGGAACTGAAGTTTCGCAACTTTGCCCTTCTCAACTCAACCAGAGCGTGTGTAATTCGGGGGTGCAGTGTCCTGCCAATCCACTGGGCAACCCGGCCACATACCCGGGTGTGAGAATGCACATATACCAGGGCATCATTACCTTGAATGCGCAATGCAACAGTTGGTTGCTGCGCTGGAATGAGTGTTGCCGCAATAACTCAATTAACAACATCCCCAACCCCGGAGGTACGGGCACAGGAATTGTGGCCATGATAAACAACACCACAAATCCTGCCACTGGTCAACCTTATTGCAATAACTCGGTGACCTTTTCCACTTTACCCGTGCCTTTTATATGTATAAACGCACCATTTACGTTTTTCAACGGAGGAGTAGATGCTGATGGCGACTCATTGCATTATCAGCTCATTAACCCTTTGAATGATCTTTACAACAATATCAACTTCAATGCGGGCTGGAGTGTAAATCAACCGGTGCGCACAAATCCCCCAAACTCTTTTCAGTTTAATCCAGCCACAGGTCAGTTAGAATTTACGCCCGGTTTTATTGAGGTGGATGTACTTGCCATGCGCGTGAGCGAATACCGCAACGGAGTACTGGTTGGTTATACCATGCGCGATATTCAGGTAACAGTATTGCCTTGTGTTGTATCTACTCCCAATCAGCAACCCATCAGTAACTTACTAAACGGAAATCAGGTTGACTCCCTCAAAGTACAGGTATGCCCGGGTACACCCCTTCAGTTTGATGTCATGTGCATAGACCCCGCTAACCACAACCTGACTATTTCAAGTAATATCAATGCCAACCCGCCTGCCATACCGGGAGCCACCCTTACCCAAATAGGTACAGGCGATACGGTGATTGCCCGAATTCAATGGACCCCGCAGGCAAGCGATACCGGTTGCAGAAACTTTTCCATTACTGCTGTGAACGATGACTGCCCTATCACCGGACAACAAGTAAAGGTTTATACCATTTGCGTATTCAACAAAGTACAGTTGCTTGCGGCCAGCCCCACCTTTTGCGGCACACCTGTGCAACTGACAGCCACAGGCGGAACAAATTTTACGTGGTCGCCTGTTACCGGTCCTAATGCGGTATCTAATCCTAACATTTTAAATCCCACGGTCTCACCGGCTACCGATCAGATGTATTACTTCAGCAGCGATTGTGGCACCGACAGTGTTTTGGTAAAAGCTGCCCCTCCATTTTTGTACGATGCAGGGCCCGGCGGCACCATTTGCCAAAACGCACAGTTACAGCTAAATGCTTTTGTGGACAACTTGTACGCTCCTTACAAATTTAAATGGGTGCCTCCTACGGGTTTGTATGATCCGGTAAGTGGCTTACCCAATGATACAATTATTAACCCGGTAGCTTCGCCATTAACCACCACTAAATACAAACTTTACGTTACGGGATCAAACGGATGTACAAATGTGGACTCACTCACCGTAACGGTGAGCGGAACCGGACCCAACATAGTTGTGAAAGCCAATCCGGCTAGTGTATGCCCGGGCGACTCAGTACGTTTGAATATTTTCACGAATCCGAACAGTTGCGGCATCAGCCAGACGCCCTGTACCGGCAATGTACTCCAAAAACAAATCGGAACGGGCACAGGGTCAACACCGGTAGGATCGCCCACTGGTTACCCCACCGTTTACGGACATTATAAAAACAGCGCCCGACATCAATTTCTTTATTTGGCGAGTGAAATGCTTGCCAACGGCATGTTTCCCTCAGGAGGTGAAATCCGTGCCATCGCCTTTAACGTAACCCATATCAACACTGCTAACGACACCATCCGGAATTTTGAAATTAAGATGGGTTGCACTTCGGCTACATCGCTCAACTCCTGGCAGCCCAATCTGGTAACAGTTTTTACACCCAAAAACATCGCCATGGGGCCTACCACGAATACCGGATGGAAGACCCATGTGCTGGATTATCCATACAACTGGGACGGTGTTTCAAACCTGGTGATAGATATATGTTCTCACAATCCTACCGGCTCTGCGCTCAACGCTAAAATGCAAATGACGCCCACCACCTTTAATTCGGTGTATTATTCTACGGGCAATGTATCGCAGTGTGGCAATACGGGTACTCCTACCACCAGCGTTAATCGGCCCGACATAAAAATTGATATGTGTGTCACAGATGTTTCAGGTATGCCTATTACCTGGACCCCTGCCACCGGACCCAATGCGCCGGTACCGGCTATCAACTCCGTAAACCCCGTAGCTACACCGCTTACTCCCGTCATCTATAAAGCTAACGTAACAGCACCTAATGGTTGTGTGAGCAGCGATTTTAAATACGTACACGTGGATACATCACTGCGGTTCAGCGCTTTTCCGGCTGATACATTCTTATGCAATCCTACTCCCGTTACTATTACCACTCATACTGTTGGTGCACCTTTGCCGGGGCAACAATTCACTTACCAATTCAGAAACCTCAATACGAACACCGTAATTCAAAACAGCACAACTAATTCGTTGACCGTAACACCATCCGTTACAACCACCTATGTAGTCACCTTGCAGGGGGGAGCATGCCTGCTCCGCGACACCGTAAGGGTGCAGGTGGGGACAAATATTCCCATAACCATGCAGGTGGATAGTATCAAATGCTTCGGGCAAACGAATGGCAAAATTAAAGCAATCCCCAGCGGGGGTAGCCCACCGTTACAATTTATTTGGAGTAACGGCTCTACTGCCGATTCGATAATCAACCTCGGACCCGCGCTGTATTCCGTTACTGTACAGGACGCTGTGGGTTGCTCCGGAAGCACAACATTTAACTTGCCCCAACCACCGCAACTTACTTTAAACCCCGTTGTTCAACAGGTATCCTGCTTTGGCGCTGGTAATGGCAGCATAACACTTAACCCATCAGGAGGCACTCCCGCATACTCCGTGCAATGGAACCCTCAACAGCCGCCCTTACTCTCCATTAACGGATTGTCGCCCGGTACATACCATGCCACTGTAACGGACAGCCGCGGATGTACTGTTACAACTTCACAAAACATTATCCAGCCTGCTGCACTATCCGTAAACCTCTCAGTCGTTAATGTGACGATTAACGGTGCTAGCAATGGGTCTGCCTCGGCTACGGTCCAAGGCGGAGTACCACCATACTCATACGTATGGTCAAATGGGGCCAACACACCATCCATTAATAACATCCCCGCCGGTAATTACTGTGTAACCGTTACCGACCAGTTTAATTGTACTTCTACGGCTTGTATAGTCATTACAGAGCCACCACCGCTATTGCTCAGTTTTAATACTACACATAATGTTTGCTACGGGCAATGTGTTGGTAGTGCTGGCATCAGTGTATCCGGCGGCGTACCACCATATACTATAATGTGGAGTAATGGTACATCCGGAAATTCTATCAATAACCTTTGCGCAGGAAGTTATCAGGTGACTGTAACTGATAACAACGGAGCTACGGTTACCGGCAGCGTAACTATCAATCAACCTACACAGATAACTGTGATTGTTAATACCACAAACATCACATGTTTTGGCGCCAACAACGGCTCTGCAACAGCCGTAGTCACCGGTGGGGCCGGAAATTACAGCTACCAGTGGAGCAATGGTTTTAGCAGCGCGGGCATTAGTAATCTACCGCCGGCTACTTATAATGTTACTGTCACCGATGTGAATAACTGCACCGTTACTGCCTCAGGCATCGTCACTGAGCCGCCTCAGCTAACTATTAATGTGAGCGCTGTGGTTCATGTTAGTTGCTTTGGCGGTAATGATGGCAGCGCTACGGTTAATGCATCGGGCGGCACACCGGCTTATCAGTATCAGTGGTCTGTTATCGGTAATACGGGCAATGCAAACACTGCCTCGGGATTTTCGGCAGGTCCTCACTCGGTAACCGTTACAGATCAATCCGCTTGCACTGCCAGTGCGTCATTTAATATACAGCAGCCGCCTCTGTTACAGGTGAGTGTACAATCTGTGGCTAACGCTACGTGTTTTGGCGCTGCTAACGGAGCCATTGATATCAACGTCAGCGGGGGCACCTCGCCTTACCAGTATTTATGGAGTAATACCTTTACAACGCCAGACCTTACCGGTGTAGGCGCGGGTGTGTATTCGCTCACCGTTACCGATGCAGAACAGTGCACCGCAACCATATCGGCTACAATAACACAGCCCACGCAAATACTACTATCCTTTACACACACCGACCCGCTTTGCCAGGGCGATGCCAACGGTTCCATCACCGTTACGGCAACGGGCGGTACACCGGGTTATAATTACGTTTGGTCAAGTAATCCGTCATGGAACTCTCCTACATTAACAAATGTACCTGCCGGTACCTATACGGTCGTTGTAGCCGACCAAAACAATTGTACCGCAAGCGGTAGTGAAACCATTACCGACCCGACTACTCTCACGGCAACATTTATAAACAAAAAGGAAATCACTTGCGCCAATGCTGCTGATGGCAGCATTACGGTCACCACAAGCGGGGGCACTCCACCATATAATTATCAATGGAGTCACGGCGCTGTACAGCCAAACGTGAGCAACATGGCACCGGGCAACTACACGGTTACCGTAAGTGATAATAATTTGTGCAGCGTTTCCCTCAGCGTGTCCTTCATTGCCCCAGCGCCTATCAGCGTTAACTACCTTGCCGTTGACTCCGCCTCGTGTCCCGGTTACGCAGACGGCTGGATTCAGATTTCAGCCATTGGCGGTACCCCATCGCCCATCAACGGATATTCGTACTCCATTAACGGAGGAAGTTACCAAACCAGCGAATTTTTCTATCAGCTCAAAGCCGGTAGTTACCAAATCACTATCCGCGATGACAACGGCTGTACTTTCGACACCACCGTAACGGTACATGAACCGCAGCCCCTCGCCTTAGACGTTTACCCGACCGATAGCACCATCAAGTTGGGCGCTTCCCTAACGCTTCACGCACAGGTGAGTAACTACACTGCCGGTGATATTAATACCTATGTATGGTCCCCGCCAACCGGGCTGAGTTGTACCGACTGCCCCGTTACGATAGCAACTCCCTATTCCCACACTGTATATGTACTTACCGTAAATTATTTACAGGATTGCAGCGTTTCGCGTACGGTTCGCGTCTATGTGGATGAAGGGAATGAGCTGTTTGTTCCCAATGCCTTCTCGCCTAATGGTGATGGCAACAATGATGTGTTCTTTGTATATGGAAGCGGGCTTGCCAAAGCAGAGGTGAAGATATTTAACCGCTGGGGCGAGTTGGTTTTTGACACGGTAAACCAATGGGAAGGGTGGGACGGTACCTACAAAGGTGTAATGCAATCCCCGGGGGTTTACGCCTACCATATCACCGCTACCTATCTGAATGGTAAGGAAGTACAGAAAAACGGCTCCGTGCTGTTATTGCGATAAAGGCAGTTAATGGTATTATATAAAACTCTGGAAATAAATATACGACAACATGAAACAATTACAACGTCAAATAAGTATAAACACAACAGGGAAGACCACTTCCCCCCAACATATTTTTAATTATGTAACTTTTTTTAGTTTTAAACCTTCAAAAAACCGGGATTAATGAAGAAGTTAAGTTCCATTTTTGTTTCTGCACTGTTATTCGGGTGTCTGCACGCGCAAGATCCGCACTTTTCGCAGTTTTACATGACGCCCCTATACCTCAACCCTTCGCTTACGGGAGCATTTGACGGTAACTACCGCCTTACGGCTCTTTTCCGCGGGCAGTGGGGTTCTATTTTGCGCGATGAGAGCGTGCCGATGTTTCGCACCTACACCGCCAGCGCAGATTTCCGCACCAACAAAGGATTTTTGAAAGGAGATGCGTTTGGTTTTGGCGCCTCCTTTATGGGAGACCAGGCAGGCGAATCCCGTTTTGGATTTTACAGTGGCGGCTTATCCATTGCTTATCACAAAGCGCTTAACTCACGCGCCACGAATTTCCTCGCAGCGGGGTTTTCGTCAGGCATCTATCAACAGATGATTGATTTCAGCCGTCTGCAATTTGGCAGCCAATGGGATGGCAACGCTTACAATGCCTTATTGCCCACCAACGAGTTTCTGGTAAATAACCGTTTCCTTTACTGGGATATAAACGCCGGTTTGTTATGGTATATGAAAATTGCAAAGCGCACAAATGTTTACCTGGGCGCCTCTGCATTTCATCTTAATCGTCCCGGCGTTTCATTCCTGGGCGACAAAGACGTGCGCCTCAACATGAAATTTGTTGGCCACGGCGGTGTGCGTTTCCCGCTCAAAGGCCGCTTTGATATGCAGCCCAAGTTCATTACCATGTTTCAGGGCAAGAGTGTAGAAACTATCCTGGCCACCGACTTCCGCATGCTGTTTGAAGAACGCTACCCCGAAGGCAACCACCTGCGCTTTGGCGCTATGATGCGCATGGTAGGCGGTGACCCGAATGCTCCCTGGCGCGACCAACGCATCAATGCCGAGTCGGTAATTCTCAATGCCGGTGTGGTGTTTAACGGATTGGAAATTGGCGCTGCGTACGATATCAACGTTAGCCAACTCATCAGTGGTTCGCGCGGCCGCGGCGGATTCGAAGTAGCCGTAGCTTACGTAGGCGCCTGGAAACGCAGAGGCCCGCAAACCATTTACTGTCCGAGGTTCTGATATCAGCATCAACATCATACATCACCCCTCGCATTTAGCGAGGGGTGTTTTATTTTGGTATGTGCAATTACACAAGCCCTTGTGCACTGATTGCTGAGAACGCGATGTGTAATTTGACTCAAGGAGTTATTACCTGTAAACTCTACTTACCTTTGTGCCTGTAAATGCTGCTGCGCAATGCCACAATTAATTTTTGCAAACAACATAACATACACGGCTTTGTTTAAGGGATAAATCGCTTTACTTGTAATGATGAAGTTTCTAATCGTTGCCATTTTGTTTACGATGTTGCTGGAGTATTACGGCTGGCAACTGGTGAAACATTCCGCTCCGGTTTCGCATTACAGGCAAGTGAGATGGGGATACTGGCTATTTACACTCGCACTATACCTGATGTTCTTCCTGTATAGACAATTGCTGTATCGTTTTGTACCGCATGGGTGGAGTGTTTATTTTCCCATGTTATTTCTGCTGGTTTTCGTAGTAAAACTGGTATCAGTTTTTTTCCTGCTCCCCGAAGATGCCGTGCGTTTAGCACGCTATACGGTAAAGAAAGTAACAGGACAGGATGCGCAGGTCGTCAGTCGCAGTCGTTTTTTGAGCAGAGTTGCCGCAGCGGTTGCTGCCATTCCGGTGGTAACCCTGATGTACGGCATGCTGGTAAATGCGTACAATTATCGGTTTCATCGGGTTGCTTTACGCTTTCCCAATTTGCCCGAAGCTTTTGAGGGTTTCACGATAATACAAATTTCAGACATACACAGCGGTAGTTTCACTCAAACCGAGCCGATTGCCAATGTAATTGCGCAAATAAACCGCATACGAGCCGACTTGATTGTATTTACAGGCGATTTGGTAAACAACGTGGCCTCAGAGATGGAGTCGTTCATACCGCTTTTCTCACAACTACGCGCTGCGCATGGCGTGTATTCCATTACTGGCAACCACGACTATGGCGATTATGTGGGTTGGAACAGCGCGCAGGAGAAACAAATGAATTTTGAGCGGTTTAAAAACATTCACAAGGAACTGGGTTGGGATTTATTGATGAACGAACACCGCATTCTCGAAAAAGATGGAGGACGTATCGCTATTTTAGGAGTAGAAAACTGGGGCACCGGTCGCTGGACCCGCTACGGAAAACTCGACAAAGCTTATCAGGGCACAGAAAATATCCCCTTCAAAATACTCCTCACACATAACCCGCAGCACTGGGATGCACAGGTTAGGCCTCTGTATCCTGATATTGACCTGACACTCAGCGGCCACACGCATGGCGCACAAATGGGCGTAGAGGAAAAATGGTTGCGCTGGAGCCCTGCGCAATACGTTTACAAACAATGGGCTGGTTTGTATCGCGAAGGAACACAATACCTTTACGTTAACCGCGGTTTTGGATTTCTGTTCTACCCGGGTCGTGTGGGTATATTGCCCGAGGTGACTGTAATTACTTTACATAAGGCATAGCGCTGGCGCTTAAACGGGGCAATCTGCACAGAAAATATATAGCAAATTTTAAATGTGTCAGGATATTTTTTTAGTTTCAGCGTATGAGTGTTTGTTCGTCTATGTGAATAGTTTTTCTAATCCATTGGCGCGCGAACCTTTTACGAGAATTAAACTGTGGTGCAGTTCGGTGCTGTGTAACCATTCGCGTGCCCCGGCAGTGTGGGGAAACCAAAGCACGCCCGAATGGTGAGCGGTAAAGGCAAACTGCTCGCCTACAAATACTTTGTATTGTACCGGCATTGGCTCAACCAAATCGAAAATGCGTTTGTGCTCCTCAGCGCTGTAGTCGCCCAGTTCCATCATTTCGCCCAGTATCACTACACGGTTTTCGTAATCACCTGGTAAATGCAAAAAGTTTTTCAGCGCGGCTTGCATGCTGGTGGGGTTGGCGTTGTAAGCGTCCAGAATCACAGTGTTAGTACCCCACGACATTTTTTGTGAGCGGTTGTTGGTAGGTACGTACTGTGCAATTGCCTCGCGGATGGAGTCAACCGGAACATGAAAATATTTTCCGATGCAAATGGCACTCAGCACATTGGTAAAATTGTAATCGCCAATCAGGTTAGTATGAAACGTAGTGTGCAGGGCTTCCAGTTTGAGAAATTCACCGCCCGGGAGCAATTTACCGGAGCAATAAACATCGGGTGAAGTGCCGTACAGAATTACACGTTCTTCAAAGCCGCTGCCTAATAGATAGCGGGCGCGTTCTATCAATACGTCATCATCAGCGTTGAGGAAAAGTTTTCCGGAGTGGTCAGCGATATGGCGATAAAGTTCAGTTTTTCCTTTCACCACACCCGCAAACCCACCGAACCCCTCTACATGTGCCATGCCTACATTCGTTATCAATCCATAGTCGGGTTGTACGTATTCGCAGTAGGAGGCAATTTCGCCCTGGTGATTGGCGCCCATTTCAATTACGGCAATTTCGGTTAAGGAAGCATCAATGCTGAGCAGGGTAAGCGGAATGCCAATGTGATTGTTGAGGTTGCCGCGGGTGTAAGCCGTCCTGAATTTTTTGGCAAGTACAGCCGCTATAAGCTCTTTGGTGGTGGTTTTTCCGTTGCTGCCTGTAATGGCGATAACGGGAAACCTGAATTGACTGCGGTGGTGCTTGGCTAATTGCTGGAGCGTATATAAAACGTTGTGGACTTGTATTATACTGCCCGGGTATTTTTGCGCCCACTCCGGTTCTGTCAGTTCATCTACCACTGCACACAGAGCGCCTGCCTGTATGGCTGCCTCAGCAAAATGGTTACCGTTGAACTTTTCACCCCGTAGGGCAAAAAATATGTTTCGGGGTTGTATGGAACGAGTATCTGTGGTAACGCCACTGCTTTTCAAATACAACTCGTATAACTGCTCAATACTCATGAAGTGACGAAAATAACAAAACCGTTAAGCCCTGGCACAGTCAGCTTTTCACGTAGCAATCTTGTGTCACAACGGTAAACTGCCGGAATGAAGGTGGCTTTTGGCGAATAAAAATGTCCAAGCGATTTCTATGCAAATAACATTATGCACCAATACGAACGCATTTCAGCAAATTTTAAAAAAGCCAATGCTGCGGTACAGAGCATTTCAGATGCAACCGTACTTTACGAGCTATAGCGCCCGCAGGTACAAAAGCGCAAGAAAATTATTTTTTAAGCAGGTCTCTTATTTCGGTTAAGAGGGTTTCAGTGGGCGTGGGAGCGGCGGGCGCTGCTTCTTCTTTTTTGAGGGCATTCATGGCTTTAATCACCAAAAACATAACAAAAGCGATTATAATGAAATTAATTACCGCCCCGATGAACTTGCCAACCTGTACTGTGGCCTTGCCCACCGTAAAAGTATATTTATCAAAGTTCTCTACGTTGAAAAGTAACCCTACCAACGGCATGAAGACCCCGTCAATAAATGAACTTGTAACGGTACCAAAGGCAGCGCCTATGACCACCCCGATGGCCATATCCACCAAGTTTCCTTTCATGGCAAATTCTTTGAATTCTTTCAGTAAACTCATAATATGAAATTTTGGGTGAATA
Organism: Chitinophagales bacterium; assembly: GCA_025057415.1. Lineage (GTDB taxonomy): Bacteria > Bacteroidota > Bacteroidia > Chitinophagales > LD1 > Bog-950. Next base: position 1,527 of record JANWXI010000083.1, on the reverse strand, counting down.
AATACCACGCCAATATACAATTTGCCTTTAAAGCGTAAAAAACAGTTTGTGAATAACTTATGGATTATTCGTAACAGGTAGCAAAGCGGTATGGACCCGGTTATGTATATCGGTGAGCAGTAATAAATACATACCGGAAGGAATGTCGGAAATATCAATGGTAAATTGATGAGCGCCCTGCGAAGATATGCCCGACAGGAGTTCACGGCCCCGGATATCTAATATGGCGAATTTATTATATACGATATCTTTACCATTTATGTACAAGGTGCGGGAAGCGGGTAAAGGGTAAATTTCAGGGATGTGTTTTACGTATTTGGTTTCTCCGAGTTTTATATCACTGAGGGAGAACCGGCTCAGGAATTCCCATATAACCTCGCTGGCGATGATGTCGCGGTTTACGTTGCCGCCAAGGCCGCTGAACGTTACAGCAGAACCCGGCCAGGTATGACCTCCACTGTTTATTTTGTAGTGTACCACTTCCGTAGCATCAAGGCAGGGTTTCCACTCCAGTAGCGTGACAGTGGAGTTGTCCTGTGTGTTGATGTTGGGCAGCGAGGTGGTAGTTTCGGGGGTTGGGCATTGGTTGTGTTGGACCCAGTATTGTAAGGTTGCCGGCACAGAAATGTTCAGCACACCGCTGTTGTAACCGACCAGAAAATCGGAAGTACCATGGATGTGGAGTATCGGAACAGGGCGAAGCGGTGCGCAGTAGTATCGCATGCTGTCGGTGAGAGCGCCTGCCAGCGGTGCAATGGCTGCGATGCGATGGCTCAGATGACAAGCCAGTTTGTAACACATAAAACCGCCGTTGCTCATACCGGTGGCATACACCCGTCTGAAATTTATCGGGTAGTCCGCATGGATGGAATCAATCAGGTGCGAAACGAAGCCCACGTCATCGGTTCCTGAAAAGTAAGGATTGGAAAATGTATTCCATACCGTGTCTTTGCCGAGCGGATATGCCACGATGAAGTTTTCTCTGTCGGCAATGGTGTCAAAGCCCGTAACTTCTGCTATGCGTTTTGGCGTTTGATTTAATCCGTGAAAGCACAGGAGCAGAGGAAGCGTATCGCCCGGCTGGTAATTATTCGGCACGTGTAAGAGCGCAGAGCGGGTGATGCCGTTGTGTTGTATGCTTTTAGTAATCCAGGGACCTAACTGGGCTTTGAGATCGCTCAACGAAGCCATCCAGCAGAGCAGACCTGTAAAAAGTTTTGAATAAATTCTCACACGTCCGTTTTGATATTGGGTCAAAAGGTTATCAAATATAACATTACAACAGTTGTATAGTTACTCCGGTACAAATTTACGTTTTTAATGTACACTAATTTTATGTAAGTGCTGCTGAAAAAATATCGCAGTGTTTTAAAGTGTGTAAAAAGTTTTAGCCGTCAATTACTTAATGCAGTGTATTTGCGTAGAGGTTATATAACGGGGTAATTAAGTGCTGATTTGAATGGGGTTAATTGCGGGTCGTACGCCATTTGCGGAAGAACCGCGAAGTTTTTATCAGAAGGATGGAAC
>JANWXI010000082.1 GCA_025057415.1 Chitinophagales bacterium | reverse complement strand
GTAGTGATTTAAACTTTTGAAGTAAAACACTATGCAGATGCGAAAAATATTACAAGCAGAAACACCTATGCACTTGTGCACGCAACATACTGCGGTAAAGCTGCCGTTTGCGCTACAAAAAACTAACCGTATCAGGAAATAACCCGAGTATAAGCGTGAGCGCTATACTGATGCCCACCACAATGGCATAAATCGGCTTGACAGTAAACACCGGCTCGGCCGCCTCAGCCATGTACATAGCGGTAATTACCTTAAAGTAATAGTAAACCGATACCACCGAGGCGAAAACAGCAAAAAGAGTAATATACAAATGTCCGTTCCGTATCGCTTCGCTAAACACATAATATTTGGCAAAGAACCCTGCAAACGGGGGTATGCCGGCCATGCTGAGCATGGCTATGGTAAGTGCCGCAGCCAACAGGGGTTTGCGCTTTCCCAAACCGTTAAAGGCGTCTATTTTTTCAGAGCCGGTATTGGCTGTTACCACAATTAATATGGCAAAGGCGGCTATGGAAGCAAACGTATATGCCACCGCGTAATAAAAAACAGCGTTATCGGTTTTGCCGTAAAGCGAGAGAATGGCGAGCAATAAATAACCGGCGTGTGATATGCCCGAGTAAGCAAGCATGCGTTTAAAACTATCCTGCTGCAATGCCGAAAAATTGCTGATGGCAAGTGTGAGAGCCGCCACAGCCGATAGCACCCAGGCATAGACGGGAATTGCGGGTAATAAACAATTACTGAATAACTTGTAAAACGCGGCAAACGCGGCTAACTTGGATAATGTGGCCATCAGTGCCGTAGTAAGCGTAGGTGAACCCTCATACACATCGGGCGCCCAGAAATGAAACGGGGCAGCAGATACTTTGAAAAGAAATGCTACCAGTATGAGACCCGCTCCGGTATAAAACAACCGGCTCAACGTACTATTGGTAGTGAAATCGGCTATTTGGTAAATATCAAAGGTACCCGTTTCGGCATAGATGAGCGCAATGCCAAACAGCAGGAGAGCCGATGCGAAACTCCCCATCAAAAAGTACTTCATGCCTGCCTCGTTGCTGCGGAGCTCCCTGCGCCGGCTGCCCGCCAAAATATAAAGAGATATGGAGAGTACTTCGATACCCAGATAAAACATGGCGAGGTTACCAAACGATACCATCGCCACAGCTCCGGTAATGGCAAACAACTTCACGGAGATGTAATCGCTTATTTTATTCTCTTCTCCTTTGTAAAATGGACCACTCAATAGCGTTATCATCAAACCGATAATCAAAAACAAACCTGCAAAAGCCACTGAAAACCGGTCGGTGACCATCATATTAGTGTAGTGCGATTGGCTGATACCCCAATCACCGGCATTCAGTACGAAAATAGCCCCAAGACCCAGAGCTGCTGCAGGTATGATGTAGCGACGGAGATGAAAAATCTCCGCAATCATACATAAGAATGCAAGCGCAGATGTATAGATGAGTGTTTTCATTTTACAGTGCCGTTCTGAAACTTAGTGCTAAAATCATATCCACGCTGTTTTCAAGCATGTTCAGGATGGGCGAAGGAAACAGTCCGAACAGGAAAATAAACACTATGATAACAGCAAATACAATTGTTTCCGTTTTACCCAAATCGGTAAAGTTATTCGTATCGGCAGTGGTATCACCCAGCATGACCCGCTGATACATACGCAACATGTAAACTGCTCCGAGTATTACCGTTAAGCCGGCTGCGGCAGCCAACCACTTATTATATGTATAGGCGCTCACTAAAAGTAAAAACTCTCCAATGAAGGCATTGGTGCCCGGCAAAGCCACACTCGCCAGTACCGTAATCATGAGAGCGGTGGCAAAGCGAGGGGCAATGTGGCGTATCCCTCCCAGGCGGGCAATGTTGAGTGTGCCCGTGCGCTGCAGTATAATTTCGGCAGCAAAGAAGAGAGCCACCACATTCACTCCGTGTGCAATCATCTGCACCACAGCGCCCTGCATACCCTCGCGCGTGAGGGTAAATATGCCGGCGGCTATCAGCCCCACGTGTGCAAAGGATGAGTAGGCAAAAAGTTTTTTTAAATCATCCTGTCGAATAGCAATCACTGAACCATAAATTACACCCACTACACAAAGTACAATGACGTAGGGCGTCCAGAACTCAACCCCTTGTGGCAACACCGGCAGCAGCCAGCGCATCATACTATACAGCCCCATTTTCAGCATTATGCCCGATAGCAACATGGTGCCGGGCCCCGGCGCCTCGCGGTAAGTATCAGGTTGCCAGGTGTGAAACGGAAACACGGGAATTTTAATTGCGTATGCTGCAAAAAACGCCCAAAAGAGCCACAATTGCTCAGCTTTATCAAGTTTTGATTGATAGAGACCTTGCAAGGCAAACGTACCGGTGTGTTGGTAGAGATAAATGAACCCTATCAGCATAAACAGCGAGCCGGCAAGGGTGTAAACAAAAAACTTAAATATTGCGCGCTGACGGAATGATACATCCTGCCCCTCGCCCCAAATCAATGCAATAAAGTAAATGGGTATAAGGGCTAACTCCCAAAATATGTAGTAGAGAAACCCATCAGATGCCACAAACACCCCGAGCATGCCAAACTGCATCAGCAGCAGCAGTCCGTAAAAAACAGCGGGGCGCTTCACTTCGCGTTTAAAAGTGGTAAGTATGATGAGCGGCACCAGTACCACCGTAAGCCCTACCAGCGCCATCGAGAGTCCATCTAAAAGCAATGCATACGAAATGGCAGGACTGCTAATCCATGCCTTACTTATCTGTATAGCTTCATAACCTCCTTTTCTGAACGTGTACCACAGTAACACTCCACTCGTTAACGTGAGCAAACTGCCCACAAAAGAAACTATACGTGAAAAACGATTGCCGCTCAGATAACTCAGCAGCGCAAAAGCAAGCGGCAAAAATAACGTTGTATGCAGAAGCATTTATGCAGTGTTCGTATTTTATGTGTTTTAAATCAAATGTTTATTTACATATATTCAATTAATTTCATATATAACATATCTGCTTTTTACATCAATTTTTCACCTCTGTGCGTATTGCCGCCTGCATCCCCGTTACAAGCGGATGAGCAGGGCATACACAAACACAGCCACCAAACTCAGCACCATAAACATCATATAATAACCTATGTAGCCGGTTTGTAATTTTCTGATTTGCCCGCCCGCTATCATGGATAATCTTCCGGAAGTGTTCACGAGCCCGTCTATGACCCTTCTATCCAGCAGGCGGTATGCGATATCGCTCAGAAACATTACCGGCTGTACGATTATCTTTTCGTATATTTCATCCACATAATATTTGTGATACACCAGGCGGGTAATTCCTTTTTCTTCTCCCTCCGGCACAGGCAAAGCGCCGCCTCGTACAAACAATATGTATGAATAAGCGATGGAAACTATCGCCCCGGCAAGGGCCCCGCCCATCAGCGCAAGCTCGGTGCTATGCGACAAGGCATGAGCATGTGCTCCTGATTTTGCCACGACCGGTGAAAGGAAATTTTTCAACCAATGGTGAAAACCCAGAAACTCAGGCAAACCCAACACACCGCCAACTGTTGCCAGCGCTGAGAGTATAATGAGAGGTATTGTGATAAGCGGCGGAGATTCGTGTAGATGGTGACGCTGTTCCTCTGTACCTCTGAACTCACCCGTAAAAGTGAGAAACAACAAACGAAACATGTAAAATGCCGTGAGCAACGAAGTGAGCATAGCAATGACCCAGAGGATTTTATGATGCGCAAAGGCAGCCGCCAATATTTCGTCTTTACTGAAGAATCCGCTGAAAGGAAAGATACCTGATATGGCCAGTGAGGATATGAGAAACGTCCAGTAAGTGACGGGCATGTATTTCTTAAGACCGCCCATGCGGCGGATATCCTGCTCTCCGTGTAAAGCGTGTATTACCGAACCCGAGCCAAGAAAGAGACATGCTTTGAAAAAGGCATGCGTCACTACGTGAAAAACAGCCGAAACGTAAGCCCCTACCCCAAGCGCTACAAACATTAAACCGAGTTGTGAAACAGTAGAGTATGCCAATACTTTTTTAATGTCGTTTTGAAACACTCCTATAGTAGCAGCGAGTATGGCTGTGGCGGCTCCTATAGAGGCAACTGCTGTAAGCGTTTCGGGTGCTTGTGCGTACAAGAATCCGGTGCGCGCCACTAAATAAATACCGGCAGTAACCATAGTGGCAGCATGGATTAACGCAGAAACCGGCGTAGGGCCTGCCATGGCATCGGGCAACCAAGTGTAAAGCGGTATTTGTGCACTTTTACCAGTGGCGCCAATAAACAGCAAGGCGGTTACGGCTACCAGTATCCATTTGGGGAGCACTCCCGGCTGAATGGAAGCTAAATTTGAGAAATGTAGCGTACCCGTATGGGTGAGTAAAATAAACATGCCAAACAAAAAACCCAGGTCGCCAATTCTGTTCATCACAAAAGCTTTTTTGGCGGCATTGTTGTAGTCCTGATTTTTAAACCAAAAGCCAATCAGCAGATAGGAGCATAGCCCCACTCCTTCCCAACCAATAAAAGTTACCAAAAGATTGTTGCCAAGCACAAGCAACAACATGAAGAAGATAAAGAGATTGAGGTATGAGAAGAACTGGGCAAATCGCTCATCATCGTGCATGTAGCTTATACTGTAAACGTGTATCAGGAAACCAATGCCGGTCACAACCATGAGCCATATAGCCGAGAGTTGGTCAAGCAGAAAGCCGAAACCGATGAAAAGGTCACCGAATTGTATCCAACGGTAGATGTCAGCATCAATTTTCGTTTGCGTGCCGCTTACAAAGCCGGCAAAGTAATATGCCGATAAAACAAAAGATACAAACACAACTGCCGAGGCAAGCCAGCCCGAAACCACCTTAGGCAAGCGTTTGCCCCAAAAGGCGTTCAGCAAAAAGCCCGCAAGCGGCAACAACACTATGAGCAACAGCACTGTCATGCGCAGAATTTATATTGAGCAGAGTAATACTTATGTTGTATCATAATTTACCACTTTAAGTTTTTCAATTCGTCAATATCTACTGCGTGAACATTTCTGAAAATGGCCACGAGGATGGCAAGCCCCACTGCTACTTCGGCAGCGGCTACTGCCATTACAAAAAATACAAACACCTGTCCGCCGGAGTCGTTATGGTATGCGCTGAAAGCCACCAACAGCAGGTTCACGGCATTGAGCATCAGCTCAATACTCATAAAAATGATGATGGCGTTTCTGCGGTACAGTACGCCCAACACCCCTATACAGAAAAGCATGGCGCTCACAACGAGGTAGTAGTGAACGGGTACTGTTTGAAATATGCTTAACAATGCCATTACGCCTGGTTTGTGTTGGGGTTTTGTTTTTTAGCAAGCAGCACAGCGCCAATCATGGCCGTTAGCAGCAAAACGCTTGCAAATTCAAAAGGCAGCAGGAATTCATTGAGCAGTACCTTACCGAGTGTTTCGATGGTGCCGATGGAAAAATCCTGGTATGGAGGCGGCGGAGCCAACACCGCGCGTTTAAACACCGCAACCAGCACCAGCATCAGCATACCCGCACTGATAACTGCACCTATTTTAGCCAACGCCGGCTTGTGCTGCTCAGTTTCCTCATTGAGGTTCATGAGCATGAGCGTAAAGAGGAATAGCACCATAATGGCGCCCGCATAAACAATGATGTGCACGATGGCAAGAAACTGGGCGCTTAACAAAAGGTAGTGACCGGCTATGGCAAAGAAACATCCAATCAAAAACAGGGCAGAGTGTATTGGGTTTCGGGAGAAAACCGTCATCAACCCGCAAAAAATGGCAAGCGATGAAAGTATCAGGAATAGTAGTAAAGTAAAGTTATGCATCCGCCTGTTTTTTAACTTCCTCGGGTTTCATCAGCAGTTTTTCTTTACCATATATAAAGCCCTCTCTGCGGTAGTCGGCAGGCGCCATGTCCTGCGTAAGGAAGATGGCCTCTTTGGGGCAGGCCTCCTCACAAAGCCCGCAGAAAATACAACGAAGCATGTTTATCTCATAGGTTGCGGCATATTTTTCTTCGCGGTAAAGGTGTTCCTCGCCCGGTTTGCGCTCTGCTGAGGTCATCGTAATGGCTTCAGCAGGGCAACTCAAGGCACACAAGCCACAAGCTGTACAGCGCTCTGCGCCGTTTTCATCGCGCATCAGGATATGCCTGCCGCGAAAAACAGGACTGAACTCGCGTTTCTGCTCAGGGTATTGTATGGTGGCTTTGGGCTTAAAGAAATGACGCAACGTAATGCCCATTCCCTTGGCAATAGCCGGCAGGTACAGTTTCTCCATGAAAGTCATGGATTTGTCTGATACATCTTTCTTGCGGCCCGATAGCGAAATGGCTTTAAAGTCGGTCATATCTTAGGCGTGGCAATGATAGAAGTTATCCGCTAAATTTTGTTTATGGTCATCTCTCAATTTTTAAACAATCAGTTGCCGCTCAGGATTATCACCGCACCGGTAATAACAATATTTAATATTGCCAGGGGGATGAGCACCTTCCAGCCGAGGTTCATCAGTTGGTCATAGCGGAAGCGCGGGACAGTCCAGCGCACCCACATGTAAAAAAAGATGCCGAACAACGTTTTGGCAAACATGGCGCCAACTCCTATAAGTGTAGCAGCATTGGTTCCCAGTTGCTGTTTTACCCAATCCATACCGGGGTAATTAAACCCGCCAAAAAAGAGCAGCGAAATGATGGCAGATGAGATGAACATGTTGATGTACTCCGCAAACAGATAAAAGCCCAGTTTCATTGACGAGTACTCTGTGTGATAACCCCCTACCAGCTCGCTTTCGCACTCCGGCAGGTCAAACGGTGTGCGGTTGGTTTCGGCAAAGGCGCATACCAGAAAAATGAGAAAAGCGAGGGGTTGTTTGAACACATACCACGAAAACCAGGGAAACTTTCCGCTCCAGTCAATAAAGCCGTGCTGCTTCTCTACAATGCCGCGCAAACTGAGTGTTTCCGAAACCATCAATACAGAGATGATAGACAAGCCCATGGCAATCTCGTAAGAAATCATTTGTGATGATGCACGTACCGCGCCAAGTAAACTGTATTTGTTGTTGCTTGCCCATCCGCCTACCATAATACCATATACCCCAATACTTACGATGCCGAGTACGAACAGAACAGCTACGTTTATATCGGCTGCCTGCAAGTAAACTGTGCGTCCCATAATTTCCAGTTTATCACCCCAGGGTATCACAGAGCTGGTAATTAAAGCCGTAGTCATAAACAAAAAAGGACCGAAGATGAAGAGGAATTTGTTAGGGGTATCAGGGATAAAGTCCTCTTTCGTAAACATTTTCACCCCATCGGCTAATGGTTGTAACAAGCCGAGTGGGCCCGCGCGGTTAGGTCCCAAACGATCTTGAAAATACGCAGCAAACACCCGTTCTCCAAAGGTGGAGTATAGGGCGATGAGCATGGTGATGGCAAATACCGTGAGTATGATGAGCGATTTTTCTAATATGAAGATTGTGTCCATCCGGTGTTATATTTTCTTTTTCGGGTAATGATTTAACCAATTAGCAACTTCCACTTCGCTTTTGCTGAAGGGGTGTATAATAGTGAGGTATTCATCGGTTATTAAGCGCCGGTGATAATCATTCACGTACAAGTGCGCAGCAAACACAGTTTGAGTAAAGGTTGTTCCCGTATGTATTTCAACATCTTTTAAAATCTTCATCGCAGCGCTTGCAGTAAAGTGTTTTTATCTCAGTTAAAATGGTTGATCTGGTAAATTCATGTTATCATAAAACCTGGGTTATCATTTTCCGTCGCTCAATGTTTGTTCAGGAGTAACCGTGCCGTTCATGCTGATGCGCTTGCGGTCTTCGGGGCGACCGAAAAACAAACGGGGGTCTGCATCAATAACCACTTTTTCTGTACCCTTCATGTATTTACCCTGATTGATGACGCTCCATTTTTCGTGTTTACGCACTCCTTCAATTACCCAGTCGGCAGGGTCTTTCTTCTCGTACCGGCACGTGTTGCAAATCCACATCGGCTTGCCGTTTTCATCGCTTTCTACTTCGTGATACTCATCTTTGCGGACAGTAACTCTGTAAATTTCTTTACCAAACATCCACACCACAGCTTTGCCGCAGCATTTGTCGCATTCGCGATGTGCATCGTATGGTTTCAGAAACCACACACGGCTTTTAAAGCGAAATGTTTTATCGGTCAAAGCGCCAACGGGGCAAACGTCTATCATGTTACCGCTCATCTCGTTGGTGATGGCGTTTTGAATGTATGTAGAAATCTCTGCCGCATCCCCGCGGTTGATAACTCCGTGGCAGCGATGGTCAGTCAACTGGTCAGCCACGTATGTACAGCGGTAGCAAAGGATACAACGGTTCATGTGCAGTTGTATCTTATCGCCAATATCAATGCGTTCAAAAGTCCTCCGTTCTTCACCATAACGGGTGGTTGCAACCCCATAGTTGTAGCCGAGATTTTGTAAATCACATTCACCGGCCTGGTCGCATATCGGGCAATCGAGCGGGTGGTTGATAAGCAAAAATTCCACCACACCTTTGCGCATGTCCTGTACTTTGGGGCTGGTCATATTTTTCACTTCCATGCCGTCCGCCACAGGGGTACAGCAACTGGCCTGTAACTTAGGTATGGGGTTTGGGTTTGCCTCGCTGGCTTTAGTTATTTCCACTAAACAAACCCGGCATTTGCCGCCACTGCCGTTTAACTTACTGTAATAGCACATGGCAGGCGGTACCAAATCTCCCCCGATTTTGCGGGCGGCATTCAGGATGGTGGTTCCCGGTTCTACCTCTACGGTCACACCGTCAATGGTTACTTTTGGCATGCTTTCGAAATTGAAGGCAATTAAAGTATATTATTTGCTGGTAAACAAGCGGGCATGTTCACAGCAGGGCTTTACCTTGGTCTGACCAAGGTCAGACCGGGTTGCCCCCTACTTATACTCCCTTATCTCATACAACACCTGCTCCACAAATTCGTTCAGTGGCTTCACCCCCTGGTCGCCTTGCCCTTGCCGGCGCACGGCTACCGTCCCCTGCTCCTGCTCCTTCTCTCCCACTATCAACATATATGGTACTTTGCGCACCTCCGTGTCGCGGATTTTGCGACCTATCTTCTCGGGGCGCTCATCCAAAGTGGCATCAATCCCGTTTTTGACCAGCGTATCGCGCACCTGCCTGCCATACGCCAGGTATTTATCGCTGATGGGCAATACCGCTACCTGCTCAGGAGCGAGCCATACCGGAAACTTCCCCGCGTAGTGCTCCAGCAAAAAGCCAATAAACCGCTCGTGAGTAGAGAGAGGCGCGCGGTGTATGATAATCGGGCGCTCCTTCTCGTTGTGCTCGTTTGTAAAATACAAATCAAAACGCTCTGCCTGTGCAAAATCTACCTGATTGGTAGCAATCGTAAACTCCCTGCCGATGGCGCTCCAAATCTGAATATCAATCTTAGGGCCGTAAAAGGCCGCCTCGTCAGCCACTTCTTTAAAAGGCAAATTACTTTTAATGAGCACCCTGCGCACCATTTCTTCCGTTTCCTGCCACAGTTCGGGATTGTTAATGTATTTCTGCCCCAGCTTTTTCGGGTCGTGCTTGCTGAAGCGCATCACATACTTTTCAATACCGAAAATTTTAAAATACCGCACATACAGTTCGTTAACCTTCATAAACTCCTCTTCAAACTGGCTTTTAGTGCAGTAGATGTGCGCATCGTTCATCTGCAAACTCCGTACGCGCATCAGCCCGAATAACTCACCGCTTTGTTCGTAGCGGTAACAGGTACCGTACTCAGCCAGCCGAAGCGGCAGGTCGCGATACGAGCGCTGTACAGCCGAAAAAATTTTGTGATGATGCGGGCAGTTCATGGCCTTCAGGTAGTACTTGTTGCCGTCAAGCTCCATGGGCGGAAACATGCTTTCGGCATAATACGGCAAATGCCCGCTGCGCAGGTACATACTCTCGCGCGCAATGTGCGGGGTTTTCACGCGCACATACCCCTGCTCTTTTTCGGTGCGTTTTGCGAGCGCCTCCAGTTTCTCGATGATGGCTGCCCCTTTCGGTAACCACAGTGGCAGCCCGGGACCCACGTCATCGTCAAACGTAAATATTTCCAGTTCTCTGCCGAGTGTGCGGTGGTCGCGCTGCCGCGCTTCCTCCAGCATTTTCAGGTACTCATCCAGCTGCTGCTGTTTCGGAAACGAAATCCCATATATACGCGTGAGTTGCTTGTTGCGCTCATCCCCTTTCCAGTATGCACCGGCAATGTTTGTCAGTTTAATGGCTTTTATCAACCCGGTGCTTGGGATGTGCGGCCCTCTGCACAGGTCGGTAAACTTTCCCTGTGTATAAAACGTAATCTCCCCGTCATTGAGCCCTTGCAGCAAATCCAGTTTATACTCATCCCCTTTCTCCGTAAAGTATGCTACTGCCTCTGCCTTAGGCATTTCGGTGCGAATGTACGGGTTGTCCTGGGCGGCAAGTTCCTTCATCTTCTCTTCCAGCTTTACAAGGTCTTCGGCAGTGAGCTTCACACCGCCCAAGTCCACGTCATAATAAAAACCGTTCTCCACCGGCGGACCTACCCAAAACTTAGCGCCCGGGTAATAATACTCTATCGCCTCAGCCATCAGGTGCGCGGTGGAGTGCCAGAAAGTACTCTTACCCCCATCGTCCTCAAACTTCAGAATTTTTACAGTGGCATCCGTATAAATCGGGCGCGTCAAATCCCACACCTCACCGTTCACTTCAGCGCTCACAGCAACCCTTGCCAACCCGGCGCTGATATCAGTTGCAATTTGCAGGGCGGTCACACCCGCCTCATACGTGCGCACACTCCCATCGGGCAGCGTAATTTTAATCATGAACTGTTTTTTTCGGGCACAAATATAATCGCGCGCCTCTTCATAAAATAATCCATGCTGTAATTTCGCCAAATCAAATTACGTAATTTTTATATATAAAATATCATTAACTTTTGTACAGTTGTTTTTGGGGGTGCCCCCGCTGCGCCCCGCTCGTATCTCGCGGGGCGCAGCGGGGTCGGGCTGGCTACGGGGTACGCTGCCGCTCCCGCCCCGCCCGCGATTTGATTGTTTTTTCAATGGTGCGGGCGTGGCCGCTTCGCTGCGCTCGCGCCCTCCGCATCCCTCACCCGATAAGAGACGTCTGCGATGCTCTGCAATCGTTGTGGCGCTAAACTTATTTCTCTTTATTGTTGCGTTGTTTAATAGAAATGATTGATTAACTTTTTACCCGCCTGTAAACTGTGCTATTTTCAGGAAAGGTTATATAACCTTTTGGTTGATAGCTTCAATCTCTTTTACGCTAAATTTTCAGGCTTTTTATATGAGAATACACGCAAAAACTATATCAGCGCTTTCTTACAGGTTTTCACGTTGCTGAGTGCATACCGCTTAATTGTGAGTGATGGCGTAAAATCTCTTATTACATCAGTATTGACGTTATATGGCGGAATGTAGTACTATTTTTGAGGATTGGCGCGATAAGTGTATGAAAAACAAATATATTTTGTAGTATAGCGACAAGAAAAGTGTTAGCGGTCATGCTAAAAAACAACACAATAGAAAATAAATGAAGTTAAAAAACAAAATAACGGAGGTAACAAGACGGCATATCGCAGATGAAATGACGATTAGTAATATTTGGTATCACGGAAATCAAACTGAACTTGACTTTTTAGCTCGACTGTTTGACCTTAAAAGTTTGCCTTCAAGAGACCCTAGGTATAATAATGCCTATGACGACATTTACCAACATACTGTAAACAATAATGATTGGGACACTAATTGGATTTACAGTGACCCAAGAATAAATCTATTGCACATTGATGACGAAATGTATTTAAACTTTCTATCAATGACAGTTCACCCAATAGTAAGAACAAATCAATATGAAATTTCTGAGCTCATAAAAATTTATAATAAGCATTTGACTGCGGACGGATTTGAAATTGCACAAACAGATGAAATTTCAGGTAAGCCAGTATTTTCAGGACGACAAAAAGCAATTGGACAAGCTCATTTAGTAGCTAAGAAAGTTGAAATAAAAAAATACTTGAACACAGCTTATGTCAACAGCAAGATTAGCACAATGACTGATGCTATTAACAAGGACACAGATTTAGCAATTGGGACAGCAAAAGAACTTCTTGAAACAACCTGCAAATCAATTTTAAAACAAAAAGGAGTAATAATAAATCCTGATTGTAAATTGCCTCAATTACTGAAAGTAACAACAAACTGTTTAGACTTTAAACCAAAAGAAGCCAGTGACCCAGACAAAGCAGAAAAAGCTATAAAGCAAATACTTGGTGGGATTGCTTCAATTGTTCAAGGTGTTGGCGAATTAAGAAATGGTTATGGTACAGGTCACGGAAAAGATGCAGACTTCAAAGGTTTAGAAATTAAGTATGCGAAATTAGTAGTTGGTGTAGTTTCTGAAATAGTAATATTGTATTTGGCGACAAATGGAGAAACCGCAGAATTAATAGAAAATTAAACCGTGATAATAAGACAGAAAAAGAAGCCCGTACTGCTAACACCCGTATCCCTTGCACAACCCATCACGACAATTTTAGCTTGAACGGATAAAAATTTCCCGGGTTGGTAATTCATTTGCTTAACCTATACTTAGTGGGGTGTAGGATAGCCGAAAAAAAAAAGCATCTGATTTTGGAGTGTTTTTTCGGCTTTTACCGGCAGTTATAGTTTTTTGCCTTGCATGAGGCAAAAGTAGATACGGAGCAGAAGGAAAAGGTGTTGATTTTTACTCAGAATGTGTTAGCTTTGGCGAGTTGTGCAAAAGGCACAAGGGCTTGAACGAAAGCGGGGGTGCTGTGCTTCGTATGAACATTTGTGCTAAAAATCCGCCACATCGCCAAGCCCCAAACCGTTATGCACCATTATAAAACGACACAGTAAAAATTAAATTCAATGAATAATTCAGAAATCCTTCAAAAAATCATTCAAGTCCTTGACAACAATAAAGGACAAGACGGCTGGACAGACTTAGCCGTAATTGGAAAACCATTAATAGACCTTGGTGTAAATTACAAGGCACTTGGTTATATGAAACTTAGAGAATTACTTGAAGAATATGCAGACAATATTGAGATTAAGCGTGACGATACAACGCATAAAGTTCCTGTATTGTATGCAAGGAAAAAAGGAGCGACACAACCATCTACACAAGTCCAAAGTCCTCAAACAACGTTAAACAGACCAAGAACAACGCAAATTCCTAATAACCTGATGCAGTGGGCTTGGATGGGTGATTTTCGACAAGTGGTTAGCGACTTAAAGAATATGGCATTGAAAGAACGATGGTATTACAAAGTTCAAAACCCGGCTTTCCCATTTCCGATTTTATCAAAATATTTGACTTATACTTTCTTCAGGCTGTCCAAGGAGCAAGGAAAGATTAAGACAACAGACCAATATGCGGCATTTAACACAGGATTAGTAAATAATTTATACGAACCGATTTACGCACTATTTGAAAAGAATAAAGTGCAAGGCAGACAGGAGTGGTATTTTCACGAGTTTTGTATTTCAGGTGTCGGGAAAGCCGGAAAAATCTTAGCGAGTAATTTTAATCCTCTACCTCAAAGAGCGCATTACTTTAACAACCCCGCTGAGTTGATATATGACACTAATGCTCCAGAACCTCAATTAAACTGGAACCACATAATTTTAGACAACGTTTCACGGCTGCCAATTGAATTTTTGGAAGAAAATAAACCAGCAGGTTTTCTTTTTAGAGACACAACAGGTATGAATACAGTTGAAAAGGCAGAATATTTCCGTCAACTGGCAAGTGCAATAGAAAATGACACCAAAAAATTCCGAGCCATAAAAAATAGGTTTGCAGACAGTCTTTCACTTGCATTGAAACGAGTGCAATGGAATTATAAAACCGCAATTCCAATGTACTATCCTAAAAACAATAAGATGTCATTATTGCTGCCACTTTCATTGATTGATGATGAAATTATTGACCTTGCACTTGTAACAGAAAAAACAAAATCAGGAGCATATTTGGGACATACTATTCTACCACTTGACTGGGCTTACAGCAACGCAAGACTTGTTACAAGACCCGATAGTGACTGGTTGATTGCAGAGAAAATTGAAACAAAATCTACTACTGACATTGAAGAAAATGAAGAATAACGTTGCATAACAGCCGTAGCCCTTGCACAACTCCCTCACGACAAAAAAAGCTTGGTCGGATAAAAATTTTCCGGGTGGGTAATGCATTTGCATATCCCATACTTAGTGGGGTGTAGGATAGCCGAAAAAAAGAAAAGCATCTGATTTTGGAGTGTATGTTCGGCTTTTACCGGCAGTTATTGTTTTCTGCCTTGCATGGGGCAAAAGTAGGTGCGGAGCAGAAGGAAAAAGTGCTGATTTTTTACACAGAATGTGTTAGCTTTGGCGAGTTGTGCAACAGGCACAAGGGCTCGGCTCTTGTAGCGTTACAAGGTGGGGAAGACCAACAGAGGCGAAGGATTGGCGCAGTGGCGATACGAAAGTTTGAGGGGGATTGTTTTAATGTGGTGGGCTTGCCCGT
>JANWXI010000081.1 GCA_025057415.1 Chitinophagales bacterium | reverse complement strand
GGTTAGCCGCGTGGGCTGATACAAACGAATATCCGCTGCCACATGTTACCAGCATGCGTACCTGATTTTTCAGTTCCGGATGCCGGCAGGGCCTCAAGCGGTGCACAAGGGGCTTTATCACATGAGCTGCCAGTTGGTCGCTGATAATTACCGCTGCAACGGCAAAGAATATAATCCATAGGGCGTTACGACCGAAAGTACGAAATGACCAGAAAAGCAATATCAAATAAAGCGGTAACCAGGTGAGCTTTTCGCGTAATATGGGAAAAATCACATCACCTGCCGGATTGGCACATGCAAAGTGTATGGTGTGGAAAATCTGCAAATCAATTTGTCGCAGCAGGTTGAGCATGGCAGGAGCTGATTTGCGATGTAATGTTAGCAATATTCCCACACAGGGAATTATTTTTTACCGACAAGAATAAGCCGGGGCGATTTGGAAGGATTGAAGGACTGTAATGTGTAATCGCCAAAAATATGCTGTATGGTAAGCCCGCATGCGGCAAACATTTCTTCAAAGGCAAGCCGGTTGATAACTCGCAGGCGCTCTTCGTACTGGTAGTTTTCGCCCTGGTAAAGGAAGCTGATTTTTTTTATGATGTATCCGTTTTCAACAGAGCGCTGTATGTGAAACTGTATGTCGCCTTGATTGATGATTTCGCGCGGTTTCAGGTTTGCCACAGCGTGTTGGGTGTTAAGGTAGTCGAGCACCAACAAGCCACCGTGCCTGAGATTGTTGTACATATTTTGCAGTGCGCGCATGTCTTCATCGGCATTATCAAAATATCCGAAGCTACTGAAAAGGTTAAACACCGCATCAAAATGGTTTGGCTTCAGATAGGTGCGCATGTCGCTTACCTCAAAGTGAAGATTGGAACGCGAGTATTTTTTCGCTTCGGCAATGTTATTGGGCGACAGGTCTATTCCGGTGACGTTTAGCCCCAACCCGCTTAATACCAACGCATGTCGCCCTTTGCCGCACGCCACGTCCAGCACATTGGCTTTAGGGGGTAAATGCAGTTTTGCAACCAGCGCGCGAATGAACTGCCCCGCCTCATTCTCATCGCGGTGGCGGTATAACAAATGATAAAAAGGTGTATCAAACCATTCAGAGTACCACGCCATATTAAATTCGGCTGTAGCGCAGGGCGCAATAATAGCCATAGCGCCATGAATTTATGCCATAAAAATTTTCCTTTGCCGTGTGCCAGTAAGTACTTCGCGTTTTTCTACCTATTCGCGCGCCCACATCAAGATGCACCTTTCGGTATTGCTGTGGGGGCTAACCGGTGTACTCGGCAGAGCCATTGAACTCAATGAGGCGTTGCTTGTGTGGTACCGCATGCTGATAGTGGCAGTAACGCTGTTTTTGTACGTGCAAATCAGAAAACACCCGCTGCGGGTAAGCGTGGCGCAGTACAGATTTCTGGCGCTTATTGGTTTTTTGTTGATGGTGCACTGGGTACTTTTCTATGGCGCTATTAAGTACAGCAACGTAAGTATTACCATGAGCATGTTTGCCAGTACCACGCTGTTTACCGCCTTGCTGGAGCCGCTCATCACCCCCAAAAAATTTGATTACCGCGAGTTGATTTACAGTTTTTTAGCCCTCATTGGCATAGGCATGATTTATTACACCGATACAAACAACTATCAAGCTGGTATTGTGCTGGCAATATTAGCTGCTTTTGTGGGCGCATTTTTCAATATCCTCAACAAATCGGTAGTCAATGAGTTGCCGGTAAGTGTGGTTACGTTTTATGAAATTGTATGGGGCGTAGCCATACTTACACCCTTCATACCATTTTATGTGCAATATTTTAACCTGCAAAAGTTATTTCCTACGCTGCAGGACGGGATATTGCTCTTCATCCTGGCGGTATTGTGTACACATGTACCGTTGTTGCTTTCATTGAGCGCGCTGCGTAACCTGAGCGCTTTTACGCTCAATCTGGTGATTAACCTTGAGCCGGTGTATGCCATTATGCTTGCGTTTATCATCTATCGCGAGAACAAAGAACTCAACACATGGTTTTTTGCCGGCGTTACACTGATATTGACCGGAGTGGTGTTACACGCCATAGAACAGCGCCCCCGGGTTCACTCTCCCAGTTGACGGTATTTATACCAAAGCGTAAGCAAATCATCGGCAAGCGAGTAGTAGCGGGCGTATTGTATTTGAAAAGTGCGCTCGTCATCTTCGGACAAACGGTATTTTGCCGGAAAAAAAGGGGAGAGGACAGCCGGCCTTGCCGCACGAAAACGAACATCGGAGAGGAGGAGATTAGGCCCTACCCACCATTTGCGGTTGATGAGCACCTGCCACCAGTTGGTTATGAATTTACTGCGCGGTTTGATAAACAATAAATGGAACGGCATGGTGAAAAGCATAAAAATGCACAAGGATACATCCAATATGCGCTTGAGGCGCTGGTAGCGCGGGCGAAACAGGCGATAGCTGCGCTCTGCCACGTACAAATCGCCTGCGGTGTTTTTTGAATGGCTGCCTACGAGAGCTTCGGTGCCTTGCGGTAAAATTTTGTACTGGACTTTTGGCGCCGCATTAAACTGACCGATGATATCGGCAAACGAATAGTCGGCTGTACTGAAAATCACTTCACCACAACGATGCAACGCAGCGCTGAGGTGTGTGCGCGATATGTCGCGCTCGGTTACTAACTCGGTGTGATACCCGAAGGTGTGCAGCAATTTATGGATGCGCGTTGCTTCGCGGTCGGCAACAGCGAGCATGGCGCGGTGGTTAGCGCCGGGGCTGTAAGCGTTGTTATTGCTCAGCAGGCGATGCGCGTAGCGCGTGGCAAGCATCTGCAAGCCGGTCCATGCAGCGCCAAGCAGAATGATGGCGCGCGAAAAACGCCAGCTGTTTGGTAAAAACGCGTACAATACCGCTATGACAATGGTGCCGGTTATCACTCCTCTGATTACCGATGAAGTGCGGAAAGGTTTATCGTAAGCGCCACTCAAATAAGAGGTAAGCAGCCAAACTACAACATAAGCCGGTACTACTATCATAAAAAACTGCATAGGGTAATAGTGGCTTTGGTATTTAATCATTTGCTCCCAGTAATTGGCAATCAGAAATATGCCCGTGTAAGATAACCCCGCATCAATCAACGGAAGATATGAAGAGGTGAGCAAACCGGATATGAGCGTGATAACGGCACGCGCAACTACCGCTATATCTATCAGCAGCGAAAACATTACCGATTGATTGCCGCTGAAATGTTTGCGGGCAAAGATTATCATGGCCTGGTAAAAAATCTTTACGTAATTGAGCGTGCCTTTTTTGGTGCTCTCACCTTTAAAATGAATGATGGTGGTATGCGGAAAGTAGTAATTTTTATATCCGGCTTTGGTAATACGGTAACTTAAGTCAATATCTTCGCCATACATAAAAAAATCTTCGTCAAGTAAGCCGGTTTGGTTCAGCACGCTGCGCCGCAGAAACATGAATGCGCCCGAGAGGACATCAACCTGGTAGGTATCCGTTTCGCTCAGGTAGCCGAGGTGGTATTTGCCAAAAACGCGCGAGCGCGGAAACAAGGCAGACAAACCAAACATTTTGAAAAAAGCAACAGCAGGTGTGGGCAACCCTCTTTTTGATTCGGGCAGAAAGCGCCCTGTGCCGTCAATCATGCGCACGCCCATGCCTCCGGCATCGGGGTGGCTATCCATGAAAGCGATACATTTGGTGAATGTATCTTCAGCCACTACGGTATCGGGGTTGAGGAGCAGTACGTATTCACCGGTGCTTTGGCGGATGGCCTGGTTGTTGGCTTTGGCGAAGCCGAGGTTTTGGTCGTTAGCGATAAGTTTAACCCAGGGGTAATTCAGGCGTACGGTTTCTGCAGATTGGTCGCTGCTGTTATTATCAACCACGAACACTTCGGCAGGTATGCCGCGTATAGCTCGCTCTACGCTTTGCAGGCAGAGTTCCAGAAAGTAGCGCACGTTGTAACTGACTATGACTACCGAAAGTTTCATGCCGCGGCGCCCTTAGAGGGGTTGTTGGTGATTTTTTACGAGGTATTTTTCATAAGGCAGCCGGGAGGTGATAGAGCGCGCCAGTGTGGTTTCATCGGCATACTCCAGTTCACCTCCAAACGAAACTCCGCGCGATAGGGTTGTGATGGTGACAGGGGCGCCGTCAAGTTTTTTGCTGATGTAAAAGACGGTGGTGTCGCCTTCGAGAGTAGGCGAGAGCGCCATGATGATTTCTTTGATGTTGCCGGTGGCAGCTTTTTGTATGAGGGACTGAATGTTTAACTGCTCGGGGCCGATGCCGTTGATAGGGGAGATGATGCCCCCCAGCACGTGATATACTCCCCGGAACACACCGGTGCTTTCGATGGCGATGACATCGCGGGGGCTTTCGACCAGACAAACCGTGGAGCTATCGCGGTGGGGGTTAGCACAAATGTGACACACGGGGCTGTCGGAAATATTGTGGCATTGTACACAGTACTGTATTTCGAGCCGAAGGCGTTTGATGGCTTCGCTGAAGCGCAGTGCGGCTTCGCTTTCTTGCCGGAGCAGATGCAGCGTAAGGCGGAGCGCTGTTTTTTCGCCAATGCCCGGCAGTTTGGTAAACTCGGCTACTGCCTCTGCCAGCAGTTGAGAAGGGTATTTCATGCCGCGTGAAAATAGTTGAAAATACCATATTGCCGGTGGTATGTAGTGATAAGTTTACCACATTTATGTGGCAGTGTAGTGTACGCAATCCGGGTGAGGGATGTGAAGGGCGCGAGCGCAGCGAAGCGGCCGCGCCCGCACCATTGAAAAACAAACAACGCGCGGGCGCGGCGGGAGCGAAGCGTACCCCGTAACAAGCCCGACCCCCTGCGCGGTGCGTGAGGTACGAGCGCAGCGCGCAGGGGGGCACCCCCAAACAAAAATTAAATTTGAGTAACAGCATACGCCATGCGTAGACGCGCGGCAGGAGGATTGCAGATGAGGGTTATGTATTGCGGAAGCGCGCGAAGGCGCCGAGGGGTAGTTTTTTTTGAAAGCGGTCTGCAATGTACAGCTCGCCTGCCTCTATGTTAGCGGGCGCAGATTTTAGCATTAAAAGATTTTGTAATATGATAGGGGAGAAGCCGAGGGAGTAGGCGTTGAGGATGAGGAAGTGTTGGTTTTCGTCAAGGATGTTGAGTACGTGTTTCATCATTTCGTTGATGCTGTCTTCGAGTTTCCATTTTTCACCGCTGGGGCCGTGGCCGTAAGCGGGTGGGTCGAGGATGATGCCGTGGTATTTGCTGCCGCGCCGTTCTTCGCGCTTTACGAATTTGAGCGCGTCTTCGACAATCCATCGGATGTTGTCTAAGCCGCTAAGCTCCATGTTTTCGCGAGCCCAGGTGACTACCTGTTTGATGCTATCGAGGTGGTATGTTTCAGCGCCGGCTGCCCGGGCAGCGAGAGATGCGCCTCCGGTGTAGGCAAAGAGGTTCAGGAATTTGACGGGTTTTTTCATTTGTAAAATGGTTTGGTAAATGTAATCCCAATTTACCGCCTGCTCGGGAAAGATACCTACGTGTTTGAATGCAGTGAGCCCGAGGCGCATGGTGATGGTTTTGCGGGTGCCGCAGAGAGGGTATTGAACCGTCCATTGCCGGGGCATTTGCTTTAGCATTTTCCAGTCACCGCTCGAGGATGTTTTGGGGATGAATTGCACGTGTGCCATTTTTTCCCACTCTGTAAACGGGAGGGTGGTGTCCCACACTGCCTGCGGCTCGGGACGAATGGTGATGTGTGAGCCGAAGCGTTCCAGTTTTTGAAATTGGCCACAATCAATCAACTCGTAATCAGTGAAATGCGCGGGCGTGAGCGCCTTTAACTTAACCATGCCGAATGTAAATTGCCGGCAATATACAAACGGTTGTTTAGTAAGGCAGAGAGGGGCATTGTGGCGGCAATCCGCACTGCGCGAAAAGTTTTTCAAACATATCAATTATCTCATGATTAAATGATTATTTGCTGTATAGCATGTATGGGTATGGCTAACGCAACGGACATTTGCTGTAAAATTTAGTTGGCTAATTAAGCAAGGGTGGTTAAATATGTCAGCACGTATTGTGATAAAAACTCCCGTACATGGCAGTAAATCATCCGTAAATTTTTCTGTTAATTACTCAAAAAATCAATAAAAAGGCACAGTTTTGCGATTGCAACTGACAAAAAACAAAAACGGTATGAAAAACATTTTTTTCTTACTTGCTCTGCTGGTGTCGCTATATGCCTTAGCGCAAGACGGTAACAACATTTGTGTGTGGAACGCCATGAATAATTACAACACGGGAGGCGGCCCGTCTGAATTAGAGAGAGGAATCAAATGCTCTGATGAGGCGGCTGTGAACCCAGCAACCAGTGAAAAATCAAAAACGTGGTTTTACCGCGGGCAGCTTTACAGTTTGGTTTTTCGCGATACGGTGCTCAACAAGCAGTATGGGAATGCTGCATTTGAAGTGGCAAAGTCGTTTAAGAAACTGCTCGAGTTGAATGACCCGAAATTTCGCGACTGGAATGAGGTAGCCAACTACCTGGCGCCTGTAACCATAGGAGCGTTTAATGCCGGCTACGACCAATACATGGCGCGCAACTATGCAGGCGCATACAAACTGTTTGCATCTGTAAAAGATATGAACCTGGTACTTAAGGCAAAAAACCAAAAGACATACGTACACGACACCACTGTGCTGAAAAGTATGGCTGCGGCCGCCACTGAGGCAGGCGATTATGCAAGCGCTACGGCGGCTTACAAAGAACTGATTACCATTTTACCATCACCCGGCGTTTATGCATCGCTGGTACGCCTGCTTAACCGGCAAGGCATTAAAGAAGAAGCCCTGAAGGTGTGTGAAGAAGGTCTGGCGAAGTACCCCAAAAGTCAGGATTTGATTATAGAACGGCTGAACTTTTTCTTATCGGAGCAAAAATATGCTGAGGGTGTAACATACCTGAATAGCTTGCTTGCCATTGACCCAAACAACGGTGAAGCGTTATTTATAAAAGGTTTGGCTTATGAGAACGAGAAAATGTACAACGAGGACTCAGCCATTGCGTACTATCTGAAAGCCATTGAAGTCAACAAAGCCAAAAAAGCCGACCCGGCGCATGCGAAGCCGTACAACAATATTGCTGCGATATATGTAAAAAAATCAAACGCCATAGTAGAGCAAATGAATAAACTTGGCACAACAGCAGCTGACCAGAAGAAATACGAGGCGCTGGATGCCGAGCAGAAGCAATGGCTGCAAAAAGCATTGCCATATCTTGAGCAAGCTCATAAACTGAACCCGGACGATGCGCAGATAAAACGCAATTACAACAACGTGAAACTTAAATTAGGGTTGTAGCCATTGGAAAATTAGTTAGGGGGGGCTGACCCCCTAAATATTTTGTCATACAATTTAACATAATATAAATTATAGTATTTAGAGCCGCTTCTTTTGATTCAATTAAAATTGTATATCAAATCTCATAATATATTGTATAACAAATACTTATATCTATAAACTATATAGTTACAGAAGTTGCCTGCAAACTTATCATGTGGTTTTTACGCAGTAAAATCGCTATAAAAATTCTGTAGTTATTGATTAATAATTCGCTTACCGGAAATACGACTAAAAAGTGGTGATAATTCGCTATAGATACTGTCCTATTGAATATTTTGATTTTAAAACTTGGGCATTTGGTTTAATGTGACGTACTATAAACATAACAAAATTCAAAACGCATGATATTTGAAAATTGCGCTTTATTCGCCAGCCAACCAAAACGCGGCACTCAACCTGATGAAAAATAAAACTACACGCGAAAAATTTTTTGCACCCGATTGGCCAAAACCTGGGCCAATTGATTTACATGTACACGACCTTCCGCATGCGTCTTCTACCACAGAGTGGTGGTACATGCATAGTCATATACGGGCTAAGGGTGGACGCAACCTATCGCTTTTTGCTTCCTTTTTCAGGCATGTAATCAGTTACGATAAAAAGACCAAGAAGCCGGACTATGCCCACTCGGTAATATGGGCAATTTCTGATTTAGACAATAAAAAATACCACACCGTGTCGTTGGTGGACATGCGCGCCCCGCAGTTAGGCCTCAAGCGATTGAAAAAAGGCGAGTTGGTAAAAGACCCATTCATCCGCCGCGCTGCCATCGAAATGCTCAGCAAAGGTGTTATGCCCTACCCCGATGAGTTGCTCACAAAAGACCCCGTAATATCACACCGGCAACTTTACCTGAATTACGATGGAAACATTTTCAGAAAATTACCGGATGGCTCTTATCAACTGCGCCTTTTGCACAAGGAGTTGCAACTGGGGGCTGATATTCGTTTTAAACCGATGAAGCCCCCCACACGCCATGGAGACGATGGCGTAGTGAGAGGGGTAAGCGCAGAAGACATGTTCTATTACTTCATCCCAAGATGTAAAGTAACCGGTACGGTGCGCCTGAAAAAAGAAAAACTGGAAATTGCTTCAGCTACCGGCTGGTACGACCACGAGTTTGGTTGCCATGCTAGGAAAGACGAAGGCGCTAAAGATGAAGCCAAAAAAGATGTAAGCTGGAACTGGATAGCCATTCAACTTAATAACGGATGCGAGGTCACTGCCTATGATTTGGTGGACCTAAAAACGGGAGAAGATTGCGGTTCGTTTGTAATATTGATTGATGAAAAAGGAAGACGGCACCACTCCAATATTTTTAAGCTGAAACAGGTAGGCGAACTGTGGACCAGCACGCGCACCTTTAACGAATACCCAACCCGATGGATACTGGAAGCGCCCGAATTTGATTTAAAGGTTACTGCTGAAGCAGTGTTTCCCAATCAGGAGTTTGCTACGGTTATCTCCAAGCCGGCATTTTGGGAAGGGCGCATGAACATCACCGGAACATTAAAGGGCAAAAAAGTAAGCGGGCCCGGGTACATAGAGCGCCACGGTTTTGTGAATAGCAACGACATGAAAGAATTCCTGAAAGCCGTATCGAAAGCTACGCTTAAATCGGTGCAACACATCATACCACTTTCGTTTGGGCAGGAGAAATTTGAGGAATTGATTTCGCGTAAAGGCAACAAGCATCTCACCAGAGGAGTTGATAAGAAGAAATACATAGAAAAATTAATTAAACCCATACGCGACATTACCGACCGGAAAGGTAAGAGCTGGCGCAGCTACGCCACGGTAGCGTGTTGTGATGCTGTAGGGGGCGACTCGCAGGTTGCCATTGACTGGCTCGCATTGCCCGAGCTGATGCATGTGGGTTCGCTCATGGTGGATGATGTACAGGATAAATCTACGATACGCAGGGGCGGGCCTGCTGCACACATATTGCACGGGGAAGCTATCGCCATCAACAGCGGTACTGCAGCTTACTTTCTGGGTCAGTATTGTATTTACAATGTTGAAAAATCGTATGAAGAGAAGGTACAGATTTACAACTGGTATTTTGAATCTATGCGTGCCTCACACAGCGGGCAGGCACTGGATATTTGCGGACTTGACTACATGATGCCGGATGCCTTGAAAAATGACCGCACTGCCCGTTTGTTACAAAAACGGGTGCTTGCTATACACCGGCTCAAATCAGCCGCGCCGGCTTCGTATCTGGCACGTATAGGAGTATTGCTCGGGCGCGGTACGCAGGAGCAAATAGATGCCATGGGAAATTACTTTGAAGCCCTCGGCATTGCCTTTCAAATCATAGACGATACGCTTAACCTCAAGGGTTTTAAAGACAACCTGAAAACCAAAGCCGAAGATATTACCGCCGGTAAAATTACCTACCCCATTGCCAAAGCCATGGCTGTTATGCCAAAAGCAGACCGCAGGCGGCTTTGGGAAATTGTAAGCGCCCGAACCAACGACACAGCGCTGATTGGGGAAGCTATTTCGTTATTAGACAAATATCAGGTGATTGAAATGTGTGAACGGGAAGC
The DNA here is from genome assembly GCA_025057415.1 of Chitinophagales bacterium. GTDB lineage: Bacteria > Bacteroidota > Bacteroidia > Chitinophagales > LD1 > Bog-950. Next base: position 4,837 of record JANWXI010000081.1, on the reverse strand, counting down.
CAAAAATATTTTGGAGCGCGCCTGGCGCAAGGTGGACCCGCTATTGCGCGATAGCATGGTAAAACTTAACCTACGCGCGTTCAGTTGGTTTGTACTGGAGCGTACGTATTAACGATTGGTAGGTTGCCATACATTTGTTTTAATACCGCGTACAAACCACACAAAACCCGAAACGATGGCTACGTTCATGCGTAAGAAATAATGTATGTAACGCAACAGCATAACGTCAATACCCGCCCGCTTCAATAGTTCATCACCAACCGGTACAAGCAAAATCAATATATGGTAACCTAAAAGTAAGTATGTGATGGGGTGTGGCTTGAGAAACACTAACCCTAATACAGCAATATAACTGAGCAATATCCATATAGGCCCCAGCCAGCGCAGCACTTTGTGCGACCAGTACGGAAATGAAACCATAATGCGCAGTGGAGATAGTAAACCCGGGAAGTGAAAAAGGTTTTGAAAGTTACCGGCTGCTATCCTACGTTTGCGTGAAAATTCTGCTTCCATGCTGTTAGGTATGCTCAGGTAGAATTTTGATTCCGGTGACAGGATACTGTGTTTCCCGATGTTATGTATATGTTGCGTCACATAGAAATCTTCCATTAAAATGTTATGCGGAAACTCGGGCATATCAACAGCGCGAATGGCATAGCAGGCGCCGTAAACGCCCATCATCCTTCCAAACAATATACTTTCCCGTAACTTGATAACATTCTCACGTTGAATATACGCCCGCTCCTGTATGGAAATACCTCCTTTCTGAACATTTGTATTGATGTACGTGGCGCCTACTATTCCGATACGCTCATCCTTAAAATATTTCACCATTTCAAATAATGTGTTCCTGTCAAAAATGGCGTGCACATCTGTATAAACGAGAATAGTATCCGGCTTTTTGACTTTTTCTAAGGCGATTTTCCGGAGAGCGTTTAAAACGTTTGCCTTGCCTCGCCTGCTGAAGCGGTACAAGGTAACCCTGTTGTTTTGTGCAGCTATTTCCTGTACAATACTATCTGTAGTGTCATTGGACTCATCGGAACCGACCAATACCCTCAGTTTAAATTCAGGATAATCTGAATTCAACATACTGCTGATTTTTTCGGCTATTACTTTTTCGCCATTGTAAACCGAAAAAAGTATCAACACATCCGGCAGTTCTTCTTTGTCATACAACGCGTAATTAAGCGCCTTGCCGGCGGATAATAAATGTAATAGAAAAGGATAAATAATGTATGTGTAAAACAACATGCCTGCAGCAATCACGTAAATTAAAATGAATACTGTAAGCATGATGCGGGCGGACTTTTAATGTTTACGCCAAAAGTACATTTAACGCAGATTTTAAAAAGACAACGCTGAGCTTTTCGTCAATAACCTGCATAAAGGTGTAAAGTTTTTGATAAGCAGATGTAAAAGATATGCCCGAAAAATCAATTTTTTTAGTCCCTATAACGATGTGCGTTCCGTAATGAAATATTTACATAAGTAACTATAATCTGTGAGTGTTGCATAACTATATAAGCGTTGTGAACACTGATATACAAAAAATTATCATGGCAGATTTTGACGGTAGTAATTTAGCAAGCTGTTAATAATTTCACGATTACTGTATTTTTCTTTGGCAAAAGCAAATGCATTTCGGGCTATGGTGTTAACAAGCTCTTTGTTTGTCAGACACATTTGTATTTGATGAATAAATCCATCAGCATCATCGGCAATCAGTATGTTTTTACCGTTTGTCAGCCCAAGCCCTTCGGCAGCTACGGACGTAGCAATCACACATTTGCCTAATGCCATGGCCTCTAATATTTTTATACGAATACCACTGCCAGATATGATGGGTACTATCATTACACCATGATTGAGCATAAATTCTTTGGCATCGGGCACCTCGCCGGCAATATGTAAAACTGATGATTTGTATTGATATATATCCGGTGGAATTTTTTTTCCCGCCACATGTATTTTTAATTCCGGGAACGCGGCAGAAAGTTTTGGCAATATCATTTCCATAAACCATTTCATGCCCTGCAGGTTGGGCATCCAGTCAAAAGAGCCGATGAAAAACAGGGGAAAAACATTGTTGTTTCCCGATGGCATCATGTCGGGTATATCCCAACCAGCCGGCACTATAATAGTTTTTGCATGAGGCACATCGGCATGTATCAGTATTTCATCCTCACGGCTAATGGGAAGCGTAACATCTACTTTTCGCCACGCTTCGTTTTCAAAATTTCGCAGTCGCGATGATTGTTTTTGTAAATACCAACGCCTAATAGGGTGCTGCTCTTTTTCGGCAATCCGTTTCCAGATATTGTACTCCACATTATGCGCACGCATAGCTATTTTTGCTTTGCTATGCTGGCGAACAATATCTATGTACAGTGCAGACGGTAATCCATCTATATGAACCCAATCAAAAAAATTACTGCGCAGCAAATCTTTCAACCGGTTGCTGTATGCCACCGAATCGAAGCGCTCAATGATATATGATTCAGATTTAAACAGATTGATAAATGCCGGCAGGGGTTTGATGCGGTTGTCCACATACACATCATGCCAGGTGGCGAATTTGAGTAGGTTTTCCTGAAGTTTTTCACGTGGTACATAATGTTTGGCTGTATTCATCGCCAGCACGGTCACCTCAGCGCCCGCCTCAGCATACCCTTTTACGAAATTAAATGAGCCAATAGCGCCTCCGTCGTTGAGAGGGTAAGGTATTCTGTTCATCAACATCAGGATGCGCAAAGCACTCACGGGATATTTTACCTTAGCGCGCAAAAGTAGAAACCTGATGTACAACGGCAAGAAAGTAGTAGTGGTGCTTCCGGCGTACAATGCAGAGCAAACGCTTGAAATGACATACCGCGAAATTCCTTTTGATATTGTGGATGAGATTATACTGGTGGATGATGCCAGCAGCGATAATACGTTTCAGCTTGCCCAAAAACTAGGAATTGACCACGTGATAAAACACGAGCACAACAAGGGTTATGGGGGCAATCAAAAAACCTGCTACAGTAAAGCACTTGAAATAGGCGCTGATATCGTAGTAATGCTTCACCCCGATTATCAATATACCCCCAAGCTGATAACAGCCATGGTTAGTATCATCGGCCAGGGTGTATATCCGGTGGTGCTCGGTTCGCGCATATTGGGTGGCGGTGCACTAAAAGGTGGCATGCCTCTCTACAAATACATTTTCAATCGCCTGCTCACATTCATACAAAACCTGTTACTCGGTGAAAAACTTTCAGAATATCATACCGGTTACAGAGCTTTTTCGCGCGATGTGCTGGAAAAAATTAAATTTATGAACAATTCCGATGACTTTGTTTTTGACAATCAGATGCTCTCCCAGATATTTTACGCAGGTTTTCGCATAGCCGAGGTCACATGCCCCACCAAGTACTTTGACGAGGCAAGCTCCATCAATTTTAGCCGTAGCATAGTATATGGTTTGGGTTGCCTGAAAGTTTCGCTGGTACACCGCCTGTGCAAGTGGGGTTTATGGAAAAGTACCTTATATTAGGATTATGGCGTGATTTTTGAAAAACAAAATAAAAAATTAAGCATGCGCAACATTATAACGGCTATTCTATTTCTAATTATTACCCTACAAGCCATGGCACAGGAAACTCTACCCACCCGTAAAGTTAGCATATTCAAAAACGGAATTGCGCTCTTAATTCGCGAGGGAACCGCACCCTTGAAAAATCAACAAGTTAAACTTCCCATACCTAAACAGACCATCTTTGGGTCATATTTTATCGGCATTAGCAAAGATAACACTGTAAAGCAAATCGTTTTCAGGAACGATACGATAAAGAAAAAGGCCGACTGTACCAGCGTGCAGCATTATTTGGCAGGTAATATCAACAAACCGGTAACTATATTTTACACACCCGAAGAGGGTATTGACAAGAGCGCAAGTGGCAAAGTAACCGGCTACGACCAGCATCGGCATATAGTACAATTTGCAACTGATGCCGGTAAAGTGCTTGTGCTGAACGCCAATCACGTTTATGCAGCGGAGTTTAAAGACCCTCCTGCTGGACATTATATGGCAGACAGCATAGACCGTGTGATGATAATCACCCTGGAGAAACCGTCCTCTGAAGCCATGCTGCAGGAGATTTTTATGACAAACGGAATTAACTGGCTCCCCTCCTATTTTTTGAAACTTAAAGATGATAAAAATGCACGTTTAGAGATGAAAGCCGTATTGGAGAATTACGCAGAAGAAATCAAAAATGCTGATGTAGAGTTAGTGGTAGGAGCACCTCAGATGCGCTACAGCCAGCTTGACCCGATGACGTATGATTACCTCACTACATCCATTGGTACAGACATGCCCTTTGCCCAAAGGTCTCAAAAATTTTTGCAAAGCAATACCGTGGTAGCCGGAATGAAATCCGCTGCCGGAGATTTTTTTGAGCAGACATTTAATACCGATGGAGAAAAAACCGGTGATATGTACATTTACAAGCTCGGCAAAATTTCCTTACCGAACAATAGCAAAGGAAGCTTTCCGATATTTGCCGGTAACGTGGAATATCGCGATAAATACGAGGCAACTATCGAGGATGTGACCAATTACTTCGCCAACAGATACGTACCTAACGAAGAGCAAAAATTTGATGTATTCCACTCATTGGAAATTAAAAACACCTCCCAGATGCCCTTGACCACCGCATCTGTTATGGTGGTTAATGAAAAAGAGCAATTTATCGCTCAGGACGAACTGAAATACACACCGGCGGGCGCAAGCGGAAGCATTCGGTTGTCAAAAGCCATAGATATTTTACTGAAAAATAATGAAGAAGAAATT
>JANWXI010000080.1 GCA_025057415.1 Chitinophagales bacterium | reverse complement strand
GTTATACTTGATGACGCAAAGCGTTGATTATGAGGGTTTTTTGAACCCTCACCAAAACGTTTAGGACACTATTGATTTTCAACCAATCATCAGAATAAATCAATATTGTAAATTTCTCTGGAGTAACTATGCGACCACTTAAAAAAATCATTTGTTTAATTGAATAATTCCGGTTTCCGTCATCCTGCGCATTTGAGATGTTATCCAAACCGTAGTTCGTGTAATCTGATTTACTTTTCTCTTGTGTTCAGCAAACTAAACTTTACTTTTTATTAACCGGTTGTTCAACTTACGAGGTTAGTATTGTAAACCAATTTATACTTTTGTATAAAAGTCATTGCCATGAAAAAAACGGCCTTTCTGTTTTTTCTGATGTGTGTAAATAGTGCATTTTCACAGGTACAGGTTACGGTAGGGCCGTACTTACAAAGCCCCACGCCCGGTGGTATTAAAATACTCTGGAGAACAGATACACCATCTGTATCAAAGGTAATGGTGGGCACATCGCCAACCCAACTTACGCAAGTTTTTACCGATACGGCTATGGTAAAACATCACGTTGTGACTGTAACCGGATTGCAACCATACACCAAATATTATTACGGTATATACGACGGCAGCAATCTGATAGCCGGCGGTGATGCAGAACACTGGTTTCGCACTTTTCCGCAACCGGGTTCACAGACACCCCTTCGCGTGTGGGCAATCGGAGATTTCGGCAAGGGTAACACCTACCAGCAGCGCGTGCGCGATGCGTTTGTACAGTACGATACCGTTGGCACCGATTTCTTTATTATGTTAGGCGACAATGCTTACAACGACGGCACCGAAGCTGAATACCTTACAAAAGTTTTTGACTCTGTTAACGGCTATGCAAAGCTGATGCGCCACCTGCCATTTCTGCCCACGCCCGGCAATCACGATTACAACGTAATTTCACCGGTCACTGCCCCCAAGCCACCGTTGCAACACAGCGGTCCCTACTATGATTTTGTGGAAGTTTACCGGCAGGGTGAAGCAGGCGGTGTGCCCTCGGGTAATGAGTTATATTATTCTTTTGATTTCGGCAACGTGCATTTTATTTCACTCAACTCGGAGCTTGGATCATTATTTAACGCTGCCGATGATTGGACAGGAGTTAGCCCTTACTTTACTTTTACTACTTCACCCATGCGCGACTGGCTGATACAGGACCTACAAGCCAACACTAAGCCCTGGGTAATTGTATTTTTTCACCAACCGCCTTACACGGATGGCTCTCATGATGCCGGTAACTGGTGGGAGGTTTTCATGAAAGCCATGCGCAAAAATTTTGCTCCGATTTGGGAGCAGTACGGGGTTGACCTCGTTATGTCAGGACACAGCCACGTGTACGAGCGCAGCTACCTGGTGAAAGGCGCCTATGGTGATGTGGCAGATATTACGCTTTTCAACATTGTACAAAATACGAGTGGCCGCGAGGCAGACGGCGGGGCTTACATCAAGTATTTGCAGGGCGCTCAGCCCAACAAAGGCACCGTATATGTAGTGTGTGGCAACTCCGGCAGCAAAGATGACGACCCCCCGTTTAATCATCCGTACATGTACAGCGAGTACGGATGCGACACCTGCTGCGGTTCGTTTATTCTTGATATCGCAGGAAATAAACTAACTGGTCGTTTTCTGGATATGGCAGGTACAATCCGCGATGAGTTTGTCATTTACAAAGTGAACTGGGCATTGGGCAATGATGAACCCCGGAGTAATTCCGTCTTTACCAACCCGCGTGTAATTCCTAATCCTTTCGGAGATTACATTGAAACTTCTCTTACGCTACACAAATCGTGTGAGGTTATTCTTGAGTTAACGGATGTAAATGGAAAGGCGTACTTACTCAAAAAAGTGAACCTCGCTGCCGGTTCACAACAACTGAAGTTTGACGTTTCGGATTCGCGTTTAGCTCAGGGCGCCTATTTGTTTACCATGCGTGCAGGTGATGAAAAATGGAGCACGGTGGTGGTGAAGACCCGCTGAATAACACATCCTGTGCAATTAACATCTAATCAAACCGAAAGTTTTTTAAAGTAAACCTGAGTCACACGCGAATAAAAAAACTGTAAAATCCTGTTCTACATATTTTGCTTGTGCCAATAGGTCTGCGGAGCGGTATGCAATGAGGGTAAATCATCTAATTTCGCAGCAGAACTTCCTGTAATGCTGAAAATACTACCCATGCTGGCTGCAATTGCCGGCATAACCTCAGTGGCGCTGGACGCTTTTGGCGCTCATGGGCTCAAACCATACCTGGATATGAACCAACTTTCGCTATGGGAAAAGGCCGTACATTATCAGATATATCACACATTAGCTGCATGGGTGTGCAGTATTTATCTGAAACGTGAGTACTCTGGCTGGGTGTACAGTGCGGCAATTTGTTTCTTCATAGGAATTGTTTGTTTTTCGGGTTCTTTATACTTACTGGCAACACGACACCTCACCGGCATACCGGGTGTTGTACTCGGTCCTGTAACCCCCATAGGGGGCTTCTTTTTCATAGCGGGATGGGTGTTGGTATTGGTAAATGCCTGGAAGAATTACACATCAGACACTACTGTTTGATAAATACACCTGATGATTTTCCATGAGGAGTAAGCGCTTCTAACATGTACATGCCGGAGTGTAGAGTGCTGGTTTGCAAGCGATAACAATTACTTCCTGATGCCGGTTTAAGTTGTTGCAGCAATCTTCCGTAAATATCGTAAACCTTTACTTCCTCAATTTGATTTTCGGTGCACAGGTTAAGGTAGTCATGTGCCGGCACGGGGCTTAGCCGCAGGCGGTTGGCAGTAGCGGTATGCTCTTCAGCACCCACACAAATGCTGACATCAATTCCAAACGAGTACTCAGAGGTACATCCTGCGTTGTTGGTGTATGTGTACTTAATGGTACTGTAACCTAAACCGGCTGCGGTGGGGTCAAACATATTGTTGGTGACTCCTGCGCCGCTGTATGTACCACCGGCAGGGATTACATAGCCATCTAAGCTGATAGGTGGATTGCCGTAGCAAATGTTCTGAGTGGTAATGTTGGAAGTTAGCGGTGTAGTGTCTGACACAGCTATGGTAAACGATTTGGAGGAGGTGCATCCATCGGCATTGGTGTAAGTGTATTGTATGGTATGGCTGCCCACACCTGCTGAGGATAGTGAAAATATACTACCTGTTGTGAATGGAGAAGTGAATGTACCGCCTGCAGGTGATACGATGGAGTATAGGGAGAGAGTATCGTTATACACGCAATAGGCAGGAGGGGTAGCGGGGGTTTGAATTTGAGTAGTGTCTTTAATAATTACGTGAACTGTTTTGCTGAAGTTTTTGCAAGTACCGTTGGGCCGGCTTACGGCAGCGTAATAATTACCACTGGTGTAAGCGGTGAAAGCAGGTTGATTGGCGCCGGATATAATGCCGGAGGAGTTATACCATTCGTACTGAAGTGACTCGCCTGCAAGGAGCTGGATGGTAGCTTGAAGGCATTTTACGATAGTATCAGGCGAGAGGATGTGTGCTACAGGCTTGCAGTCGGAGGTGTCAACAATTTTGTAAATGCGACCACCGGTACCGGTAGCTCCGCCGCGGTAGCAAACGTAGAGTTCTCCCATATTATCTTCGCCAAAAGACGTAAACTGATTATTAAAGAAATCCTGTAGGGTATCGTTAACGAAATTTCCATTTGGCAACCTGCGGATGCTCCAGAACTGACCGCTGCAATAATCGGTAAATATGTATCTTCCAAAAAGAGCATTGTGCTGTACACCGCGATACACGTATCCTCCGGTAATAGAGCAGTGCCCGCCGGTGTGCCCGTAAACATGAATAGGCGGGGTGTGATTTGTTGCCTGGCTACATGAGGCGTTGTTATAAACAGCGTATCCCTCGTAACATTTCCAGCCATAGTTACGCCCGCCTGTGTCATTAGCCGGTTCAAAACTTACTTCTTCCCAGTTTTGTTGGCCCACATCGGCAATCCACATGTCACCGGTGAGGCGGTCAAAGCTGCAGCGCCAGGGGTTGCGCAGTCCATAGCTCCATATTTCCTGCTTTACGTTGGTTTGCCCTACAAAAGGGTTAGTGGGCGGTATGGTGTATGTGCTTTGACCGGTTACGTGAATTCGGAGTATTTTGCCCAAGAAGGTATTTTTGTTTAAACCATACCCTTGCGGGTCGCCTGCACTGCCACCGTCACCGGAGGCAATATACAGGTAACCATCGGGACCAAACATCATATTCCCGCCATTGTGGTTGGTGTAAGGTTGATTGAAAGATAAGATTACTTGCTCAGATGCAGGAAGGGCAATATTACTATCAGTGGGGCTTACACTGAAACGGGATATACGTGTTACACCCGTACTTGTACCGTTATTGAAAGTATAGTTTACATAAAAATATCCGTCTTGTTTATAGTTGGGGCTGAAAGCCAGACCGAGCAATCCTTGCTCATTTCCACTGGAAAGTACCGAGTCAATGGTGATAAAAGGAGTAGTGTTTACCACTCCGTTTTTTTGCATAATGCGTATGATGCCATTTTGTTGTACTATGAATAACCGGTCATCTCCGCAGTGTTTTATGTCCACCGGGCTGGTAAAACCGGTTGCGAGTTGAACAAGTTGGATTTTGGGTGACTGGGCAAATGTTGCAAGGCAATAACAAACGGCAATGCAGATAGCAACAAAACGTACAATTTTCATAACAAATGTGATTGCGTGGTAAAAATAAAATCTTTTGAAAACGAATAAGAAAGATTGCGTGTTGCAAGTTAAATAGGCAATGAACTTCAGTTTGTAATAAAAGACGGCATTACTTATCGGTGAGTCATAAGCAGGGTAATGGTAACATTCACTTATGCAACACCCAAATCGGTTTTTTTATTCAAGTGAGTAATACAGGGTATGTGAGTTGTAAACGTTATTGGTTTGGCATGACCCGACCGGGCGGCTTTACCTACTCCGGCGCTCTTACTGGTCTAAGCGGATGAACTCTTAAACCACTCCTTAATAAGATATGCATTGCGCAAAAATTCATAATTGTTAAATGGTTTTTACATGCGTATGCAGAGGTTAGATGTATAACAATGAATGTGTTATCATTGCGTTTAGGTATTTGGTACGCATTTTGGATTACACAATCAAAAAGCCATGAAACGCCAGGTAGTTACCGGATTAATGCTGTTGTTTGCATTTGTAGCTGTGGCGCAGGGGAAGCTCAAAGTGAAGCCCTCATCACCTAAAAATGATGAGATAAAATACGCTGACGAAAATGAGGTGATAGACACATTTCCGACCATTAACCTGAACGCGGTACAGGTAGTTTCATTTAAAACCCCTGAGGAGTGGGAGATGTACTATAAATACAAAAGCCGTATCATCAAGGTAATGCCCTATGTTAAAATCGCCAAACAGCTGTACAATGAGTTGATTGCGCATAAGGAGAACAACAAAAAGCGCGTTTACCGCAGGTATCGCAAAGACCTGGAAAAAGAAATGCGCGATAAGTTTGAGAATGAGCTGAAAAACCTGACCACCGGTCAGGGGGAGATGCTCTTTAAACTGATTAACCGAGAAACGGGCAATAATTGCTATTTCATTATCAAAGAAATAAAAGGCGGTGCCAACGCATGGGCAATGCAAATTCTGGCAAAGCGCTGGGGGTATGACCTCAAGCAGGAATATGATCCAAATAAGGAGAAGATGATTGAACTTATTATACAGGAGCTAGGTCCGGCGTATAATGTAAACGGGTAACCCGGTTAAGCTGCCCGATACTGTTGATTATTTCACAATAACCCAAACGTCAGCAGGGGCAGAAGGATTAGCGGTTGTGTAATATTCGAATGTACAGGAGTTTTTACCGGCCTTTACTTTTACGGCACCGTAATTTTTATCATCGCAGTTATAGGTGAACCGGGTGGTATCAAGCGGTTTCGAGTTACAACTGTAGAGGTTTTCATTGCCGGAGTTACCGATGATGAAGTAAACGGGTTTTGGTGAGTTCTTATCCAGAATTCTCTCGTAAAAGTGGTCGTGTCCGCACAATACGGCGTCTGCACCCCATTCGCCAAAAGGCAGTTGCATGGCCTCATTACTGCCGTGCCCCCCGGATGAGTAAGGTGGATGGTGGAAATAAACAATCTTAAACCGGGCAGTTCCCGATTTCAATTTTTGTTGAAGCCACTGGATGGTGCGCTCGTCTAATTTACCGGAGACACCGGTGTTTAGGGAGAAGAAATGGATTGTTCCCCATATAAAGTCGTAATTTCGTTCATCACCCGGTAGAGTAAAGTAATCTGTATAGGGACGAAGGGCAGGAACAGAGTAGTTGTCGTGGTTGCCCGGGCAGGGAAAGAAGCGATTGATTTTTTCCTCGGCAGCAGGGCCTTTGCATTGCCGGTCGGATGGTGCATCAGGGTTGTAAATAAAATCGCAATAGTGTTTGCCGATGTTTTTTACAATACTGCCCGAGCTGCCTACGGGGTAGTTGTTATCTCCGGTGGTAATGACAAACTCCGGCTGCCAGCTTTTGACCATGGCTGCCACATCCGCCTCGGCTTTGGAATCGGTACCGTAATCGCCAATAACTGCAAACACCACCGTATCGGCAGGGCGGTTTGGGCTTGAGAATGCTACGGGGGAATCGATTGGTAATTTAGAACAACCGCAGGAGGAAAAAAGGGTGATGGCGGTTGCGGCAGTAGCGATGTAATACAGAATTATCTTCATAATGCGTAAAGGTGTGGCGTTAATAAAAAACCCGCACTTACAGTGCGGGTTTTGGCGGGTGGCTAGTGGGACTCGAACCCACGACCAACGGAACCACAATCCGCTACTCTAACCAGCTGAGCTATAGCCACCACTTTATGTGTGCAAATATAGCTTGTACCAGCTAATTCACAACTAAGTTTTTAGCTTATTATTTACATTGGTGATTTATAAATGTAATAGGTGTTTAGTTACACTAGTAATGTTTACATTTCAGATTTATGCTGAATGTTTAAAGAGTACTGCAGAGATAAATATTACAGTGCTTGAGCATATGTAAGAAGTTTTAGCTGCCAGATTATTCATTTTTAATGCATTGTATTTGGGTGGTTGTTATTAAACGGCTTAATTGTGTGCTTGTTTGAGTGGAGTTATTTCAGGGGCTCCCGCCTGGGGCGGGCGAGCCGCTAGGTTTTTTTGAGTTGCAATGATGTGCCTCTTCTTTGCGTACGAAGCGCGGACGCAAAAAAAACTACCATAACTGTACGCAATAGTGGTTAGATGATTTGAAGCCATGTGACTACTATGTTGATAGTAAACTCTTTATGAGAGATAGCCGGGTGAGGGATGCGGAGGGCGCGAGCGCAGCGAAGCGGCCGCGCCCGCTCCGTTCAAAAACTACTAACGCGCGGGCGCGGCGGGAGCGGCAGCGTACCCCGTAGCAAGCCTGACCCCGCTGCCTTGCATCGCTTGGCAGCGGGGGCACCCCATAAATAAGATAATTGAAGTATTTGGTAAGTGTAAATGGGGTTATTCTATTACGTAGTGAAAAAATGTTAATGATTTTAGTGATTAATAGAACTAATTTGTGTAACCTTTGTTTATCTTTGTAATGCTTATTCTTTAACAAAAACCAGCGCTATGAAAAAATTTATCCCCAAATTCAGCTTGCTTGCACTCGCTTTACTGACATCGTATTACTCATTTGCAGGCGGTGCGAGTGCCAACGTACAGGTTATTCACAACTGTGCTGCACCGGCCGCTTCCACAGTAGATGTGTATGTTAACGGTACTCTTTTCTTAAACGATTTTGATTTTCGTGAAGCCACTCCCTACACTCAGGTACCCGCAGGGTTAGTTTTTAATGTAGGGGTTGCCCCCGGAAATTCGACCTCCGTTAATGACACGATTGCCAGTTTTCTTCTGGGTCCGCTTGATGCTGACTCAAATTACGTAGTGATTGCGTCCGGTACCGTAGGCACAGGGTTCAATCCGGCCATTCCGTTCGATTTAAAGGTGATACCAAACTCTAAAACTTCAGCGCCCGCGGGCTTTGTAAACTTTATTGTTCACCATGGTTCTACGGATGCCCCTGTAGTGGATGTACGTGTGCGCAACGGAGGTCCATTGCTTGCCAACAACCTCTCATACGGTAACTCAGGCACTGTTTTTGGACCTAACAAATACTTTACTGCCCCCGCCAGTTGGTATCAGCTTGAAGTAATCACCTTTGACTCTTCAAGTGTTATCAATACATGGATTGCCAACCTCAGCGGAGCTTCAGGTAAATCCGCAGTGGTTTTTGCTTCTGGTTTTGTAAACCCTTCTAATAACAATAACGGTCCGGCATTTGGCTTGTGGGCTGCATTTAATGACGGTAGTGTCGTAGAACTTCCGGTACGCAAAACTGCCAACGTACAACTGGTACATAACGCAGCGGATCCATCATTATCAGTTGTTGACGTTTATGTGAACGGCGTACTTGGTTTTCCGGATTTAAAATTCCGCGGAGCTACTCCGTTCATTCAAATTACAGCTAACTTCCCAATTCGTGTAGGTTTAGCCCCGGGCAACTCTACCTCATGGTCAGATACACTTAAAACATGGTTATTCTTCTTCCAGCCCGATACAAATTACGTTGCCATGGCAGTTGGCAACTATGGCTCCGGCTTTACACCCAATCCCGATGGAATATCCACAAGCTTGGATATTGTACTGAAACAAGGTGCTGTAATCAGCAACGGTAATCCTGCTGCCGTAAGCTTTTGTGTGGCGCATGGAGCAACCGATGCACCTACCGTTGATGTACGCGTGCGTTCAGGGGGTCCGTTGCTTGTGAATAACGCCCCCTACAAGGCAATTAGCAACTACCTTACTGTGCCCGCTAATTATTATGCATTGGAAGTAATTGCAGCTGACTCCAGTTCGGTAATTGACTCCTGGATTGCCAACTTGAGCACGTTGGGAGGTTCAGGTGCATTTGTGTTTGCATCCGGCTATCTTGACTCTGCTGCCAACAATAACGGTCGCTTATTTAACCTCTTTGCTGCATTGCCCACTGGACAGGTGGTAGAATTTCCGAGAAGAAAAACTGCCAACGTTCAATTCATCCACAACTGCTATGACCCTATCGCAGATACAGTGGATGTGTACGCCAATGGCAACAAGTTTTTCGACAACTTTGCCTACCGCTCTGCTTCGCCCATACTTGGGGTAGTAACTGCCGATTTTCCCATTAATATTGGATTTGCTCCCGGCAATTCTACCAGCGTAAATGACACCTTCTGGCAAAAAACTTTCTTCTTTAGCCCGGGTGAAACTTACATAGGTATTGCGCAGGGATTAGTTGGAACCGGCTTTGCGGCTAATCCGGATGGCAAAGACACCAAATTCAACCTATTTGTGAAAACACCGGGTAAGAGCGCCTCAGACAATCCCTCTCAGTTTCAATTTTTTGTTGACCATGGCTGCACCGACTGCCCCACAGTGGATGTAGTGGTACGTAATGGTCCTACCTTAGTTAACGATGCTGCGTATGGCGACCTCACCAATTACCTCGGTGTACCTGGCGATAACTACATCCTCGATATCAAGTCATCAAACGGCGCTACTACGCTTGCGAGTTATGTATTTGACGTAACTTCGCGTAACGGACAAGCCGGTGTTGTAATTGCCTCCGGTTTCCTGAACCCTGCGGCAAACGGCAACAGCCCCTATCCGGTTGGGCTATACTTAGTTACTGCCGGTGGAGGACCTTTCCAACCCCTCCCGCTATACACTTCTGTAATTGACCTTACCGAGGAGCTTGGTATGAAGATGTTCCCCAACCCAACATCCGGTCAATTGAATTTTAACTTTTCACTTGACCAAACAACAGATTTAGACATTACTATCACTGATCTTAACGGCCGTTTGTTGCAGGAAGTATTCCGCGGTAATTTAAACGCCGGCAACCACCAGCTCTCTGCCGATGTTAGTAACTACAACAACGGTCTATACTTTGTCCGTGTGGTTAAGGGTGAAAGTATAGCCAACGTGAAGTTTAGCTTAGTAAAATAATTTTCTTAAAAAATCGCTACTTAAGCAGCCCGGTAACTTTCGGGCTGCTTTTTTATTTTTGCAACGCTGATGAATAGGGTATTAGCGGTTATGCTGGCAGTACTGCTGTTATTTGTAAACAGCGGTATAACGTTATTTGCCCATACCTGCCTGCGCTCGCAACAAACTACCATCCAGTTTTCACCTAACGATTCCTGTTGCCGAAATGTAAAAAAGACGAATGATGACTGTTGCGAACACACGGCTGACGAATACGAAATTCATGCTGCGCACGAGAACTGCTGTGTAGTAAAGATTATATATGTAGATTCTGACCAGGAACAGGTTTTGCCCGTGCAGAACCACAACTTTTTGCCCGCATTAGACAGTTTTTACAGCATATTTTATCGTTTACCGGAAATAGTAACTCCTTACTTTACAGGCGGAAATTTCAGATCCCCGCCAATTCCTACTGATTTTCTATTACCATTTATCTGCATCTGGCGCAATTAGAATGAACTGCACTTTACTATTCTGATTTGATTAGTTCATTCTAAAAAAAATCTTATGCGTTTATTATTTTATATATCCCTATGGATATGCGCCGGGGTGCATGCGCAAACGGCTGTAACCGGTTATGTAATCGAGGAATTTGGCGGTAAAAGATATGCACTGGGCGGAGCCATGGTAAGAGCTCTACAGACAGGTATTGCCGCCACAACGAATGAGGACGGTTATTTTCAATTAGAAGTGGTGAACGTAGAAAAGGATATTCTTATTACTTCTGCCACCGGTTACCAAACCGATACTACAGCCCTACGCGGCTCTACACAGATAACAATTACGCTCCGACCAATACAACTGGCTGCCGTGGAGGTGAGCGTAACACGAAAAGAAATTTCTATCATCCGCACTGAGTCCATTACAGATGCCGATTTAGTAAAAGATGCTTGTTGCAATCTGAGCGAGAGTTTTGAAAATTCCGCTACCGTTGATGTAAGCTATGCAGATGCCATCAGCGGAGCAAAAGAAATACGCATGCTCGGCTTAGACGGCGTTTATACTCAGATGATGACGGAGAACATTCCGTCTATTCGTACATTAGGAAGCGCGTTTGGTTTACAGTACCTGCCCGGACCCTGGTTAAATTCTATTCAGGTAAATAAGGGAGTTGGAAGCGTGGTTAACGGCTATGAGGGTATCATCGGGCAAATCAATTCTGAATTAAAAAAACCACTGCAAGCCGATAAATTATTTGTGAATTTTTTCCTGAATCAGGATGTGCGAAGCGAATTGAATATCATCGGCAGGCATCATATTAATGAGTCATGGAGCTATCTGGGCGCCTTGCATGGTTTTTACAACTGGCTTCGCATGGATATGAACCACGACCATTACATAGATAACCCGCTCATCAAAAATCTGAATGTCCTTAACCGGGTCCATCGTCCGTTTAAACGCGGCGGTATGTTTGCCCTGGCGCATAGCTTACACCTTGAAGACCGCCTGGGAGGGTCTATGCACTTTTCACCCAAATTACGATACGATGAGCAAAATCATTTTGGCATGCGGCTACAGACGATTCGTTCTGATTTGTTTGCCAAGACCGGTATTGCCGTAAGTGATGAACACTACACAGGCATCCAATACAAATACAATTTTCACCGGCATCGTGGCTTTGTGGGGCGAAGAGCGTATGAGGGTACGGCACATTTCGGTTATCTGAATCTGATTCTCCAACACGAAATCAATGAAACACATCTGCTGAAAACTGGCATGTCGTTTCAAACCGACTGGGTGCGCGAAAAGTTTGATACGGTGATACTTCAAAGAGTTGAGTACGTACCCGGTGTATTTGCAGAGGGAACGTTCTACTTCGGTGAAGATGAACGCCTTACCCTCATAGCCGGAGGGCGTGTGGATTACCATAATCTTTTTGGGGTATTACCCACTCCCCGCGTGCATTTGCAATGGAACATTCTGCATGATCTGGAGTTTCGGGCCGGAGCAGGGCGCGGCTATCGCGTGCCTACGCTCTTTGCTGAAAATTTCGGCTGGCTGGCAAACAACCGAAGCATAAGCGTAGATACGCGGCCATCCTTAGAGGAAGCGTGGAATTACGGAGCATCGCTTACCTATAACTTTTTGCTCAATAATCGCGAGGGCAGCATCAGTGCCGATTATTACTATACCGATTTTATTCGCCAGGTTGTGCCCGATATCGAAGAAGCCGGCCGACTGCAGTTTTACACAAAACGAAGGGGATCTACGGCACATGTGGCACAACTGGATGTTAAATACGAACCGGTAAACCGCTTTGAGGTAAAAGCATCATACAAATTTGAGCGCAACATGGTGAACTATCGCAGTGGCAAAAAGATTTACCCCTTTCGTCCGCAACATCGCGGGTTGCTCTCATTACAATATACCACCCCAAGTGAACGATGGAGGTTCAACAGCAGTTTTAATCTTTTTGGTCCATCGCGCGTGCCCGATTATCGCCTAAACGGAGGCAAGGAAGTGCAACAGGGAAAATCCTGGGTACAGTGGAATGCTCAGATTACCTTGCGCATCCGGCAGTGGGAGGTTTATTTAGGTGGTGACAATCTGCTGAATTTCATTCAAAAAAATCCAATCGTCATGGGCGAACAACCTCTTCACCCCCAGTTTGATGCATCTATGATATGGGGTCCTCTGCGGGGGGCGATGGCGTTTGCGGGTTTCAGGTGGGTGATGAAGGAAAATGACAAATAACGAGGCATTGAAAAGAGGTTAAAGGTATCTGCACTCTGAAAAATGAAACTAATATTGGCGCTCAACAAATTTCAGGCGCTATCCGTAGCGAGACGCAAATACTCATTTTAGGAGCCGGACCGGCAGGGGCTACTGCCGCTTTGTTTTTGGCGAAGGCGGGAGTTCGCTGTACGATTGTAGATAAGGCTGTATTCCCGCGCGATAAAGTTTGTGGTGATGCCTTGAGCGGTAAAGTGGTGGAAATACTTAACAAATTAGATAAAAGTTTAATACTTGAATTTGAACATGCGGAAGAGTTTTTACCCTCCTATGGTGTGAGTTTTGTATCGCCCGGCGGAGAGTGGTTGCGGGTACCTTTTCGGTCAAAGAAACAATCCTCTGCGGCGCCGGGTTACATTGCCCGCCGCATACATTTTGATAACTGGTTGGTAGAGAAGGTGCGGTCGAAACCGCTTATTACGCTGCTGGAGAAAACCGCCATACGCAAGGCGCTGCGCCACAACCAACGTTGGGTGTTGCACAGCGATGACGAAAGCTGTTTTGAGGCAGATTTGGTATTGGTGTGCGATGGGGCTTACTCTGCCTTTGCCCGAAATAGTGCACACAGTGCTACGGAACCCGGGCACTATTGTTTTGGCTTGCGGGCTTATTACAAAAATGTAAGCGGGTTGGATGAAGATAACTTTATAGAGTTACATTTTTTACCGGAGGCGCTGCCGGGATATTTCTGGATATTTCCTTTGCCCGGCGGTTACGCCAACGTAGGCATAGGTATGCGTGCAGATAAGATGCGTAAGCGAAAAGTAAATCTGAAAAAACTTTTTTATCGGGTCATTGGCGAAAATCAGAATATCGCGCCCCGGTTTAAGCAGGCACAACAGGATGGAGAGATTAAACAATTTGGATTGCCGCTCGGCTCTAAAAAGAGAGCGCTGAGCGGTGATGGTTACATGCTTTGCGGTGATGCAGGCCAACTGATAGACCCCTTTACAGGCGAGGGAATAGGCAACGCTATGCTGAGCGGAATGATTGCCGCAATGACAGCTTACGCTGCGGTGCAAAAACATAATTTTACTGCCGACTTTTTGCGCAATTATGACGAGGCGGTGTATCAGCGCCTGGAAAGCGAGTTGAGATTGTCATACACATTGCAACAGTTGGTTAACTTTCCCTGGCTATTCAATTGGATAGTGCACAAAGCCAACTCCAATCCTTCGCTTCGCGAAACCATCTCGTGTATGTTTGAGGACGTAGATATGCGTGCCCGCCTGAGCAACCCGTTGTTTTATCTGAAACTCTTATTTTCGCGCCATTAAAATCTGATATCATGAAACACATAGCATGGTTACTCCTGATAGTGTTTACAACTCATATAGTAAATGCACAAAGTGGTGTTACCTGTGATCCTAAAAAAGAACAAAAGAAAGAGCGTAAATTCAATAAAAATAAATCAGGTAGTAAAGCGGCTTACTTTGGCGCACGCATTACACCCGACGGGGCTATAGATGTACAACAGCTCCCGGAGCGAATGAAAGACAGTGATAAGCTTAATGTCAAAATCACGGGTACCGTTACGGCGGTGTGTCAGGTAAAAGGATGCTGGATGACTACCGATCTCGGTAACGGGCAAAGTATGCGCATACGGTTTAAAGATTACGCCTTCTTTGTACCCAAAGATGCTTCGGGGCGTAAGTTTATTGCACAGGGCACCGCTTCGTGGGTTACTACGAGTGTAGAACAACTGCGCCACTACGCTGAGGATGCCGGTAAAAGCCCCGAAGAAATCAGCAAAATTACCCAGCCCAAAAAGGAGCTTGTATTTTTAGCGGAAGGGGTGATACTGCAATAACAGCGCTAAACTTTTCAACATTAAGTTTTAATTTACGTTTTTACCGCTATATTTGCGCTCCGTTTTAAAATCAGGTACGATTCTGTAGCTCAGTTGGTAGAGCAATACACTTTTAATGTATGGGTCCCGGGTTCGAGTCCCGGCAGAATCACCCCCCCTCTACAAAGCCCTGCTGAAGGGCTTTTTTATTTCGTCCCAATCATGCGGGTTACCCGTTCAAAAATTGCCAGGTCTCTACTTAATTAATTTAAAACAGTTAATAGCTGTTGATGAAATATAAACCTTACCAGGTAAGTAAGGGGAATTGTGTAAACATTTACGGGTGTAGTCAGAATTTACACGGTCGTGAATCACTCTATGGCGTAATTTGAGGTTAAATTTTTTGAAGCAGGCGTTTAGTTACTTCGGTACAGATTTACACACTTGATGTACTCTGATTATTTGAAAGTAGTTTTTGTAGGTGAAGAGTGTCGGAGAGTTAGAAGAAAAGTTAGCGGTTATGCGCTTATGA
>JANWXI010000007.1:36567-51574 GCA_025057415.1 Chitinophagales bacterium | reverse complement strand
TTTTTTCTTTCATCCTTTTTTAACCCTTTTCTTGGGGGTTGGGGGGGCCCCCCCCCACCGGGGGGCCACCCGCCCTGTTTATTGAGCGGCACTGTGTTTTAGATTTTGTTGTGTAGCCACACAACTCTCATGTTGCGCTTTAGCCGGGTGAGGGATGCGAAGGGCGCGACCTCAGGGAGCGGTGCGAAACGCAGTGGAGCACGGGAGCGAAGCGTACCCCGTAGCAAGCCCGACCCCGCTGCCTTGCATCGCTTGGCAGCGGGGGCACCCCCAAAGAAAAATAAAAACCGGTTTACGCCTCATTGGTGTTATTGCGATGAGTTTGTCAAAATTTCTATAATCGCGCCGCATGTATGGCTGGAGGATTTTTGTTTTGACCGGAGCGCTGTTGTTTGCCGGCGGTGTGCTCCGAGCGCAGAAGGGATCTGTGAAGGGTTTTGTGTATGACCAAACCGATGGAGAGGGTGTGCCGTATGCCACGGTGCGCGTGGAGGGTACGGAAACAGGGGCTGCCTGCGATGAGCACGGTTTTTTTTACATTCCGAATTTGACGGAAGGACGCTATACGCTCAGTGTTTCGTATTTGGGCTATGCGCGCAAAACGATAGAGGTGGAGGTGAAGCGTGGCACAACTACCAACGTGAAGATTTACATTGAGCCGCAGGATGTGCAGTTGAGCGATGTAGAGGTGAGTGCAGAGAAGCAGCAGAGCCGTACAGAAACGCGCGTGTCGGTTACATCGGTTACATCGGTGGATATAAAACGTATGCCGACCATCGGGGGCGAGCCGGATATTGCACAGTACCTGCAGGTGTTGCCCGGCATTATCAGCACAGGCGACCAGGGCGGTCAGTTGGTGATACGCGGCGGCACTCCGGTGCAAACGCGGTTTTTGCTGGACGGCATTACGGTGTATAATCCTTTTCACAGCATCGGGTTGTTTTCGGTTTATGAAACAGACCTGATAAAAAATGTGGATGTTTATACGGGTGGTTACCCGGCTCCGTATGGCAACCGCATTTCGGCTGTGGTGGATGTGACCACGCGCGATGGCAACCGCAAAAAACTAAGCGGAAAGCTGAGCGCAAGCCCGTTTTTGGCGCATGCGCTGCTGGAGGTGCCGGTGGTGAAGATGCGCGAGGACCGCAACACGTCTGCATCGTTAGTGCTGAACACGAAAGTTTCGTATCTGAACCAAACCAGCAAAGCGCTGTACCGGTACGCGGGCAACGAGGGTTTGCCGTTTTCGTTCTATGATTTTTTCGGGAAATTTTCGGTGAGCGCCGGTCAAGGCAATAAATTCAACATCACGGGGTTTAATTTCAGAGACCTGGCTGCTTACCGCGCAGTCCGCTACGCCTGGAATACGTTTGGCGTGGGCGCTAACTTTTTGGCTGTGCCGCGCAACAGCAATCTGTATTTCAATACACATGTTAATTATTCACAATATGAAATCGGGATGAGCGGCGCGGAATACCCCGAAAACCGCAGCATGATTGGCGGGTTTGACATCGGGATGGATTTTGTTTACTACATCCGCCAGGGCGAGTTGAAGTACGGTATCAATGTAGAAGGCACCCAAACGCAACTGCTGCTCACCAACCAGTTTATGCAGCGCTACGAGCAAAACCAAAACACCACCGACATGGGGCTTTACCTGCATTTTCATAAATACGGTAAAAGGTTTGTAGTGGAAGCAGGCGCCCGGCTGCAATACTTCGGGAAAATTTCCAGCTTAAGCCCCGAGCCGCGGCTCAGTGTAAAGTACAACGCTACGGACTTTTTGCGCCTGAAGTTTGCATCGGGCATGTATGCACAAAACTTCATCAGCTCTAAAAGCGACCGCGATATTGTGAACCTGTTTACCGGATTTATTACCGGCACCAGCGAAGCCCCCGGTGATGCCACGGGCAAGTTGTATGATAACATCCGCAACATGCAGCGCAGTGTGCATGCTATTGCAGGCGCTGAGCTGGAATTACCGGCAAACGTAAAACTGAACATTGAGCCGTATTACAAGTACTTCTGGCGACTGCTGAACATTAACCGCTTTAAACAATTCAATACCGACCCGAACTTTATTATTGAAACCGGACACGCGTACGGTACAGACCTGATGGCGCGCTGGGAGTGGAAAGGTTTGTACCTGTATGGCGCCTATTCGCTCGCCTGGGTGACGCGAAACGATGGTGTGCAGACCTACCCGCCCCACTTTGACCGAAGGCATAATACTAACCTGATGGCCGTTTATACCTTTGGCAAGAAGAAGGATTACGAAGTGAGTGTGCGCTGGAATTTCGGGTCGGGTTTCCCGTTTACGAAAACGCTTTCGTTTTTTGAGAATATTGACTTTGCCGATGGCATTGGCACTGATTACACAACCGAAAACGGCACGCTGGGTATTTTATACGACCGCATCATCAACGGCGGACGGTTACCCACCTATCACCGTTTGGATGCAGGGTTCAAAAAAATATTCACGATAAAAAACGCAGTTAAAATTGAATTAAACGCCAATGTAACCAATGCATACAACCGCAACAATATTTTCTACTTTGACCGGGTGCGTTACACGCGCATCAACCAGTTGCCGGTTATGCCCTCGCTGAGCGTGGGGGTGAGTTTCTGACATATAATTACACCCCGCGGATTACTTATACTCTTCATATTAACGGATAAGCGCAGTAAGACAGGAATTTGATTTTTAAACAACGGTTTAACTAATATGAATACGTATCGCAATACGGTATGAAAATCTCATAAATCCCCGAATACGAATACTCCATTTTGTTTGGGTAGAGCGCGGTTAAGTCCGGATGGTGCTGCGTATTATGTTTTAGACACGAAAGGTGTGATTGTACACGACTACCAGAAAAAGCAATAGCCTCCTGAGTGTGAAGTGACGTGTCCTTTTTATAGCGGTAAGGGATATGAAATCAGCATCGGTGAAGTATGTTGTTCTGTGTGTGGCGGCAGGGGTTACACATCCAGTAAATATTTGAGCAACTCCAGAGGCGAAACAAGGTCTAACGAGGGGTGTTGGAAGTGCAACGGTACAGGTGGGTGTGCACCGTCACAGAGTAAGATTTGGTGTAAATATTGCTACGGGAAAGAGTGTTCCTCTTACAAGAAATAGCTTCTTTGGTTTATCTGATTGCTATCTCTGTACGATGCCCTGTGTAAGCCGGAGAAACGTTTGATAAGCAATGATGTAAAAAATGGTCGATAAGTTTTAAATCATAAATTTCCCTAATATTTCAGAAGGCGTACGCGATGGGCGCCGTTGATTTCAGCTCCATAAAGCCCGGCGGGTAAATCCGATAAGCGTATCGTATAAATAAGTTGAGATTTGCCCTCCCAAGATTGCATATACACACATCTTCCCGTAGCATCATACAGTTGAAAGTTGCTGAGCGCAACGCCGGCAGGGGGGCGGATGTGGAGCGCCTCCTCAAAAGGGTTTGGAAAAAGAATGAAATCTCCCTCGGGCGGAACTTGCTCCCGGGGTGAAGTCCAGATAAAAGATGACGACATTCCGACACAACCGTTTTGGTCAGTTACCTGTACAGTGTAAACTCCCGCCTGCACGGGTACATAATAAGGGGAGTTGGCGCCGGGAATGGGGACATGGTTCAGAAGCCATTGATAACCGGTGTAGTTGGAAGGTGCAAGCAACGAACCACCGTTTTGTTGAATGGTAATCCCTTGCGGAGGGGTATTCACCTGTATTGCAACACTGTCAGTAGCGGTACAACCGTGGTTGTTCGTGGCTGTTACGGTATAAATGGTACTCACGACAGGGGCTATGCTTACGGATGCTCCCTGTTGTCCGTTGCTCCACTGGTATAGTCCGTTGCCTGTAACGTTCAAAACTGCCGTATCACCAATGCAGAGCTTAAGGTCAGGTCCTGCGTTGATAGACGGTAACGGATAACTCTGCAGGAAAATTCCTGCAGTGTCTGTACAAAATAAGTTGTGTGCAATTACCTGATACAGACCGGAAGGGGTGGCGTAAAAAATTGTATCTGCCGCTCCGTTTATCGGCTGATGGTTGTACGTCCAAATAACGGTGGTAGCATTAGACACGGATGCGTGCAGTGCTACTGAATCGTGAGGGCACGCAGCCCAGGGGCCGGTGAGCAACACCTGCGGGGCTGGATATTCCAACACCGTCAAAGAATTAGAAACGGAAGTACAACCGTTTGAATGAGTAACCCGCACACGGTAAACTCCGGGTATAGCAGTTTGAAATACAGCGCTACCCTGATAGATGGGGTTGCCTTGGTTTAGCCAATCGTAAAGCGTAATGCCCGGAGCGCCGGCATAGAGAGTAACGGTTTCACCGGGACATAACCCCGTATCGCTCAGGGCATATAGGTGAACATGAGGCGATACAGACACCGCGAAGGCGCCTGTCACGGTATCGCCCGTACAGTTGCCGATGTATGGCGTTACACTATACTGCAATACCGTATCGTGCGTGAGCGTCTTGCAATATGCACCATACGCTTCAATCACATTGCCACTCAAAGCCCACACTAGGCCAGAAGGGCCGCCGGATAAATGGGCGGTTAATACAATTGTATCACCAGTGCAGAGGGGTGTGGAAGCCGTAACGCTATCGACTTTGGGCAAGGGGTAAATCATTATCGGGTATGTGAACGTATCTGCGCCTACGCCCGGCTCGGTGATGATAAGGGTGACCGTTTTGGCGCCCGGCAAATGCCACGTTACTGCGGGAGGGTTTTCAATGGTAGAAACGGCAGGGGTAGCATCGTTGCCAAAGGACCAAAGAAATTGAGTTTTACAGGTTTTGCCCGTTACGTTGGCTTGAAACGAAACTGCATTGCCCGCGCATGATTGTGTAGAGGAAGAACTGATAGTGGCAAGAGGAGGATGACAGTTCAGGCAGGTGAGCGTAACTTTACAAGGCGATGCAAGCCCTGTACCGCAGGGGTCGCTGCAGGTAAGATAACAGGTATCGTAGCAGGTTTGATAGCAGGTGTCGTAGCAGGTTTGGTAACATGTTTGACAATTACAGGAGTACGGGTTGCAGTTGTACGGCACCTGATAACGCAGCCTCCAGCAAAAGCCGCCTGTACATGCTCCGATACAATCGCTGGTAAGGATGCCGTTAATAATTTGAATACCCGAAGGGTAACAACTCATGTAAACCAGTTCATCCTGATAACAGGTCTGGTAACATGTTTGACAATTACATGAATAGGGCTGGCATGGGTAAGGATTACACGGGTTGGGGGAGCATGGATGGGGCTGGCACAGGTACGGCTGGCATGAATATAAGGTTTTGTGTGTCAAACGTACCTGCACGGTGCCGTTTACCGGAGCAATAAATACTACGGACGATTGTACTCCGCACGCATCGTCATTTTCCGCAATAAAAGAAGAATCAGCGGCATTGCGTACACTCAGAAATGAGTCGTAGTGGCAGCTATCGCAGGTTTGTACGCGGTAAGTTCTCCCCGCCTGTAATCCGTGAAACACATACGATGTGCCACTTACGGGGTAAACCACCTCGGTGGTTCCGGTAGCTGCACAAATAGCATTTCCCGTTGTAGCTCCGGTAATGCAAGTGCCATTTAGCGTACAGGTATTTGTATCCACATACACAGGAAAAGTTTGCTGATATGGGCAGCCGTTATGGATACCGGTGTAATGGAGGATAACTGCCCCGGGGCCTCCGTTTTGCAGAAGCGATAATGCGGGGTCGAACTGGTTACCGCTTATGCCTGCTCCGCTCCACACCCCGCCTGGCGGAGTGGCGGTGAGTACAGATGCGGGAGTATTGGAGCAGTAATGATTTAACAAACCGCTCACACTGACCTGTACGGGGGGCAACACGTGCACCGATGCGCTACCGGTGATAGATCCCTGCCCATACGCATCTTGAAAACCTACAATCGCATAGGTAGTATTCACGGTGGGCGATACGTGGCGGGTGTGCGTAAATGTATTGATACCCGATTGTGTAACGCCATCGGACCACGTGATGTGAAAGGGGGGCGTACCGGTAAATTGCACTTGCAAGGGGGCAGACGCTCCGTGACAAATCGTGGCATTTCCACTCAGGGCAGCTGAGGCCGGGGGTGGAGGCAAGGTGTAGTGCACGTCTAAATAAGGCGCTAAAAGTCCCGGCTGGTTGCCGTTGTGAAACTGCACGTAATCGCTGAAAAAACCGCTTGCCTGCGGAAAGTAAATACGAAATTGCGTAAGTCCTTGCTTATGGATGTAATGAAGCGCGGACGGACTTATATCTATGCGAATCGTGTAACCATCGTGAGGTGCGGTGCCGATAAAACAACCGATATTGTACGCATCGGCCTGCTGCGCGTAGTCGCTGCTCTCTATATGTGGCGCGCCATAAGAGCCGTGTTTTATATCTACGCGGGGCGTTCCGAGAAAGGTACCCGAAAGCGGGTTAGAGCCGGTTAGTGAGGAGCGATTCAAAAAAATACTTGCACGGGTGATAGTTGCCTGGTCCGGAATGGATGATGTATTAAACGAAACGATACCGCGGTACATGCTGCCGTTGGAGTGATCGCCCATGCGAATGTTACCTACACCCGTTGACCCATCGGAGCGTACCCAGCCATCGTTCCATCCACCCTCGGAAATAAAAGTGGCGGTGGGGTTGCCGCGCATTTTCTGATGAAAATAACCCACCATCTGATGAACGACCAAATGCCTGTAACCTTCATCGCTCAGGTGTACCGCATCGGTGCCGTTAAGCGCCAGTGCCACGGGAGGAGTGGGAAAATTCGGGTCACCGCCCGGAAAAGGTGCATATCCGGGCGGTAATAAGCCCGGAGCAGGTACGGAGTAAGGCGGAAATATATTGGGGTAACCATAGATGTGTTGCATCAGCCCCATGGCATTTACGTAATAAACGCGCGGGTCGTTGTTAGCTATATTGATCTTGCGTTGTTCTAACCGTGAGAACGCCATGTTTAACTGATAGGGAGTGGGTTGCCCCAAATTGAGCCACAAAAGTGCAGCCGACTGATTGTTTGCAATGGTTTCTACCAGGTTTATATAATCATATCCGCTGAAAACAATTTCAATATCGGGGCGCACATTTTTGATGGCGTTAATTATGGTTTGCATATTTGCTTCAATTTGGTTCAGCAAAGTGGTTTCGTCTGCCGCGCTCAGTCCGGTGTGCCACCCGGGAATAGGCCCGTTGATGCCTGCCAGCATGTCGTTTCCTCCGATACTTAATACCACTATCTGAATATCTGTGTTTTGTTGAAGATGGTTTACGATTACTGACAGATTATTCGGCTGCGCCCAGTAATGTGCCGTAGTACCTCCGATTGCGGTATTTTGGCCCTGCTCCAACCAATCGGCAAATCCGAATTGATGAAATACATCGCGATAGGTGAGATTATTCCACATGATGTGGGTCCAGCTATCGCCCAGCAACATCACTCTTGTTTTGGCTACCGGTGGACAAACCTGTGCAAATGCCGCGATGTGAATCAAGGTAACCGTTGCGGTAATGAAAAACTTACTGATAAATGTATGTGAGAGTGATATCCGCATGGTTTTACAAAGCTAATTTAATATCTCCTTATACATTTATAGATGCCGTACCGTTATGACGCTGAGCAGTAAACGTAATGCAGGATTGGCGAAAACAGCACAACACCGAAAAGGATTGTGCCCGGCAACAGCAAGCTATATCGAAAGAGTAAGAATGAACTTGGGTGGTGGTGCAATGGCGAATGTACAATGTAATGCCGGATATATTATGCAGATGTATTGAGCGTATCGGGTTAGGTGTATGCGGCAACGGGACACAACCGAACCTCGATGCTCCCACAAAAATTACAAAACAGCGAAGTATAATAAGTAATAAAGCTCCGAATGAGTATGTAAATCATCAGTTGCCGGGTGTTTGTAGATTTTGCAAAGCGGTGCAGATATTTTTCTTTAATTGCACGGCAGTTCAATAAAAAATTCTGTTTACTTCCTGAAAGTGAGAACATCATCAGAAGTTAAACAGTTTGTCAGGAGTTATTTCCGCCCGGCGCAGGCAAATCTTTTCCCCAACGCGCTTTACATCGCTCGGCAAATTCGCGTTTAAACTCCTCGCGCTCTTTTTCACTCATACTCTCCCATTTGGCTTTCCACCAGCGGCGTTGACCAATGGGACCGGGTTGCACCCGAATACCACCGAGCAGTAGTTTGGAGAGTACAACAAGACCTATCGCCTGATAGTAGTTGATTACCGGTAATCCGAATATAGCAGGCATGAGCCAGTTCCAGAGCGTCATGGTAAGATAGCCCATCAGTAAAAAGGCAACGATGAGCAGCAGGACTATGCCGGTAATTTTAAGGGCTTGGGTGGTGAATGTGCTCATATTAAATTATTTTTATATTCCTAATTCATCGTAAAATTGCTGGAGTTTTTCGCGCAGGTACAACACCGCATACCGCTTACGCGAAAGCAGGGTATTGATGTTGGCGCCCGTTATCTCCTCTATTTCCTTAAAACTTTTGTCTTCCAATTCGTGCATGATAAACACCTGGCGCTGCTCTTCGGGCAGCTCATCCAGCGCTTTCATAAGGGCAAGCTGTATGGCTTCGCGCATCAGTTCGGTTTCGGGCGAGTTGGTGCGGGCAGGTAAAAAATCAGAAATGTCAAGGCGGTCGCCTTCCTCACCGCTGCGGAGTGCGAAGTGGTCTTCCAGCGAGTCGGGTTTCTTTTTGCGATAGCGATCGGTGATTTTATTGCGCGCCACGGTAAAGAGCCAGGAGGCGATCTGCTCCACGGGCTTCATGAGCCGATACGTGTTCACTAACTCATAAAATACATCCTGCAACACGTCCTCGGCATCTTCTTGTGTGGGGACACGTTTGCGGATAAACTCCAAAAGCCGTTTGCGCTCGCGCCGGATAATTTCGCTAAGAGAGTCGTTATGCGTATCGGCCATGGATAGGGTGAGGTTTACCATGCGCAACCGCTTTGTATTCTATTGACGTACAAGCATGCGCCATATTGTACACTGCCGTAAACATGAGTAATTCTTTCAATAAATACAAAACCTGCATAACAGCTTTTCATTGTCTTATTGTGCACGTGAAGTCATTGCAAATTACCGGCATATTTACGAATCAAATACTCAGGGTAACGATACTTAGTTTTGTATGACCCACACCGGTATAAACTTGATTATCTGATTAACAACTTTTAGCCGGATGATAACTTACTCTGCCCGGTGCTGCCGGTTAATGGCTGAAAGGTGTTTGTAGGTTTGTGAGAATTTTTGTCCGTTGTGCAGCGTAAACTCCACTTCCAGTTTGTTTACCATCGGGCTGAACGGAGCGGTCATACAGCCCACGTAGTTTTCATAACCGTAAGGGGCATAATCCTGCACACCCATCGTTACTCCTTGTTTAGTTTCTGTAAGTTTATCAGCCGCATCATACACTTTGTACGTAATATCTTTGATTTTATGCGGGGAAGATTTGCCTGTATAAACCACACTTACCGAAATACAGTTATTTTGTTTATCAGTAAAAACTTCTTTGTAGTTATGAGGTAATGTTTTTAACTCGTAATCGTAAGGGTTAAACTCTTTTACGGCGCTCGTGCCCCATCCGTGTGCTTTGTGTTCCGTTACGTAAAGTACTTCAAGGGCAAACAGGCGGTGATAATCGTACGTGATAAGGGCATATCCATCGTCTCCCCAGGCCGTGCTCCACGAGTTTTTAACTAAGAAACCCTCAGGTGTGTAACCGACTATCGTAACTGCATGCCCCCCGTTAATTTGCCTGTCGGCACGTTTAAAGTAAATTTGTACTTTATCTTCATGGTACATTTTTATCCAGTCATTTAAACTGAGCTTGCGCTCCAGATCACTGATAGTTTTGCCGTTATGCACTATTTCAACAAGCTCCCAGGGCGATATAACATCATTTGCCGCTCCCGTTTTTTCTCCCCAATGTGAAGTGTTGAGCAGATAACTTACCGCCACAGCACGGTGGCCGCTATCTAACAGCTTTTTAATTCGCGATACATCGCGGGCTTCTTCGGCTTCGAGGTAGCCGGTTTTTACTTTGTAGGAGTATTTATTCAGATCAAACAAATCAAAAAATCTCACCTTGATATCATTTTCCAAATTCTCTCTGTCTGAGTTTGTCTCATCCCATACAGCCGATGAAGGGTCATAAGGAAAATGCTGTTCGGGCACTACCCCCTGAATTTCGAGCAGTTGCCGGTAATAATTCAAAAATCCGCCTTGCTGGTAGTTTTCCGGCTTGGGCATGTATAGGTAGTATTTCAGTTTCGCCCATGCGTAGATGTGCTGCTCGCTGATGTCGGTCGGAAAACCGGGCAATGTTTCGAGCATGGCAGCAATAGCAAATGCAGTACAGGTGCCCCTGCTGCCCTGGTTTTTTACGGGCGACTGCGAAGTTCGGTAATCAACGGTCGGTTGCGCCAGGAAATATGCCGGTATGTGTAGTATCGCACAGGCAATGTATGCCCGAAAGCGTAACTTTGATAGAAACATGTGTGTCGAAGTAATGGATGACGGGGTAATAATACTGCCTTTTTACCTATTTTAATGCAGAGTATTGCCGATTGTCTAATTTATGATAATGTGTGTATGACATGTTGAAATAATAAAAGCGACACACGTACTTTTATCGCCAATTTGGCGGCGGTGAATGGTTCACCTACAGGCGGCATGTTACCGGTGATGGAGCACTTTTACACCATACAGGGCGAGGGCTACCATCAGGGCAGGGCTGCGTATTTTGTGCGACTTGCCGGCTGCGATGTGGGCTGTACCTGGTGCGATGTGAAAGAGAGTTGGGATGCAGCAGCGCATCCGGTAATGGCAGTAGAGCAGATTGCCGATGAGGTGAGGCGTTCCGGCGCTCCTTTCTGCGTCATTACAGGCGGTGAACCGCTGATGTATTCGTTAGATAGTTTAACGGAATCATTGAAAAAATACCACATAGCCACCCATTTAGAGACCAGCGGAGCTTACCCGATGAGCGGTACCTGGGATTGGGTATGCGTATCGCCCAAGCGATTTAAACTCCCAAAGCAGGAGTGTTTGCAGGCGGCTGATGAATTGAAAGTAGTAATCAGCCACCGTAACGACCTGCGCTTTGCCGAAGAGTATGCCGCTCAGGTGAGCAGCCGATGCAAATTGTTTCTGCAACCCGAGTGGGACAAAAGCGATGAAATAATACCCCTTATGGTCAGCTATGTGAAAGAGCACCCGAAATGGCAAATCAGTTTGCAAATACACAAATACCTAAACGTACCATGATGGCAACCCAACCCTCTTTCTTTTCCACTAAAAAAATGAAAAGCATTAAACCTCCACTACCTGTACTGTCAGATGTTTGGATGAAAAACATCACACTGATTGGCATTTGCTGTCTTGTATTCGGCTGTTCCGCTCCCGCCCAGATAGCCACCAAAGAAACCGTAAAGGGCAAAGCCAAAGAGTACTACGACCGTGCCGATATGGACATCGCCTACCAGAAATTCGAAACGGCCGACTCGCTGCTGCAACTTGCGGTAAACGAAAAAAACAACTTTATTGATGCATGGCTTTTGATTGGCGAGTTGAACTCGCGCTTCTTGCGCAACTACCAAAAAGCCGCTTCCGCTTATGAGCGTGTCACCGCTCTGCAGGCCGATTATGCTCCCGATGCATGGCTTAATTTAGCAATCTGTTACATACAGCTCGGCAACTATGCCAACGCCCGCGGCCCGCTGCAGAAATATCTGTCATTTCCCAAAACATCCGGCATGGCAAAAATCAAAGCCGAAAAACTCCTGGCTGATTGCGACTTTGCCGAAGAAGCGCTCAAAAACCCCGTGGACTTTAAACCCGTTAATCTGGGCAGAAACATCAACACTCCTGATGACGAAAGTATGCCTTCGCTCACTGCCGATGGCAAGTACCTCTGCTTTACCAAACACTACGGCAAAGGCATTTACCAGGATGAAGATATATACTGGAGCTTGCACACCGCAGCGGGCTTTGCTCCCGCCATCAGCATCAGTTCTATGATTAACACCGAACAGTACATAGAGGGAGCGCAAAATATCTCTGCCAGTGGTAAATACCTGTTTTTTACAAGCGCTGACCGCAAAGACGGTCTCGGCAGCGCTGATATTTACATGTCGCGCAGGGTTGGCGATGTATGGGAGAGAGCCAACAACATCGGCCCGCCAATCAACACCCCCGGCTACGAAACACAACCCTACATAACTGCCGATGGCAAGGCGCTATATTTTGCCGCCAACCGCAGCGAAGGTGAAGGTGGCACCGATATTTACGTTAGCTACCTGAATGCCGACGGCACCTGGAATAAACCCCAAAACCTGGGCAAAAATATCAACACCCCGTTTGATGAGATGCGCCCGTTTTTACATCCCGATGGCAAAACCCTTTACTTCTCCTCGCGCGGTCATGCGGGCATGGGCAACTTTGACCTGTTTGTAAGCCGCCTGCAACCCGATGGTACATGGAGTAAACCCGTTAACCTCGGTTACCCGATAAACACCGCCGGAGACGAGCTCGGTATCTACATCACTCCCGATGGCGCCACCGCTTATTTCGCCTCGGAACGCGAAGGCGGCTACGGACAGATGGACATCTATCGTTTTGAAATGCCCGCATCTGCCCGACCCTCTTACACCACCTATATAAAAGGTATCATATACGATAGCGACACCCGCGACCCTATACAGGCACAGGTGCAGATTTACGACCTCACCACCGGCTCACCTTACGCTACTGTAAGCGCTGATAAAGTAAACGGCCAGTTTTTAGCCACACTACCCTCCGGCAAAAACTTCGGTATTCAGGTCGTAAAAGACGGATACCTGTTTCACTCTGAACACATCTCTCTCGAAAAAGCAACCGCCGGCGCGCCCTTTGAAGTGAACATCGGCTTAAGGCGCATTAAAGTGGGCGAGCGACTTGTGCTGAACAATGTCTTTTTCGACAGCGACCGCCACAACCTCAAACCTGAATCGGAAGCGGAGTTAGATAATGTGTTGAAACTGCTTCAGCAAAATACTACATTGCAAGTAGAAATTGGCGGGCATACCGATAATACCGGCTCTGAAAGCTACAACCGCGAACTGTCCGAAAAGCGCGCCAGAAGTGTATATGAGTATTTGCTGCGCAAAGGAATTGACGCTAAGCGTATGACGTACAAGGGCTACGCCTCATCTTCGCCTGTAGCTGACAACAACACTGAAGAGGGAAAAGCCAAAAACCGCAGAACGGAACTAATCATCACAGCGTTTTAGCCCGTGGGCGCATCGGCAGTGGTGGTTTCAGCAGCAGTGTGCTGCGCTGTGCCGTCCGAAAGCTCAAGCCAAAAGTTATTGTACCCCTCTCCCACCGTTATCGTGAGTTTCTGTTCTTGCAGTAATTCTAAAATAGAAAGAAAAACAAACACCGCGTGTATGCGATTGCTCACGCCCTCAAAAGCCGTTACAAAATTCATCTTCTCACCCGGGCGCATGCGCTCCAGCAACAACATCTTTTCACCTGCAATAGTGTAGGGAGGATTTTCAACCGTGTGCACCACCTTGTTACGCTCGCGCTCCATGCGGTCGAGCACATTCTGAAATGCCTTGAGCAGCCGAAACATCGTCAAGCTCTGCATTTCAAATTCTGTTTCAAACATCGCAGCTATTTCTTTCACCTCACTGTATGCATTACCGCGTTTAGTTATACTCTGCCGCTCATCCTCTAACCTGCGCAGCGCCTCTGTGGCCTCTTTGTACTTCTTGTACTCTATCAGGCGGTTTACAAGTTCCTCGCGCGGGTCTATTTCAGCGCCGGTCTCAGGGTTAATCTCCTTGCGCGGCAAAAGCATTTTTGCTTTAATCCGCATGAGCGTGGCGGCAACTAAAATAAATTCACTGGCTACCTCTATGTTGAGCCGCTCCATGCGCTGTATGTATTGCAAAAAATCGTCCGTAATTTTCGCTATGGGGATATCGTAAATATCCAGCTCATCGCGCTCTATGAAAAAAAGCAACAAATCAAACGGGCCTTCAAACTGAGGCAGCTTTATCTCGTAAGTTTCTTGCATACATCAAAGCGCAAATATAACCAGCACAACTCACAGTTGCGTTTCGGTCCACTCGTTAAATAATTCATCCAGATAAATATTCTCCTCGCGCGATATGCTCCTGTCGGCTTTCGTCAGGCGAATAGCATACTCCAAAAAACGGTTGCGTTCTTCCTCTGTGCTATCCTCGTAAAAATCTGCCATGCACCGCTTAAAGTGCAGCATGTAATCTTCGGGCTTAAGGGCGCTAATCTCCTCCATCTCCCTATCTAAATTAACCGGCAGGGGCATTTCATGCTCAATCCACTTCTCAATCACCTTATCTTCCTTGCCGTTAAAATTTCCGTCGGCAGCCGAGAGTATCATCAGCATGTGATAACCGGCAATAGGTTTATTCTTCTTAGCCATGGTTTTTTATTTCACAGCGTAAATTAAACAATTAAAACGAATTCAAAAACAACCTTTTCATCAAATTGAAAGAAGTGTTCTGCCAAATTCAAATAATCAACAACTATTGAACACATAATTACCTTGGGGGTCTTGGGGGTGCCCCCGCTGCTGCTTTCCGCAGAGCTACGCGCCGCAGCGGGGTCGGGCTGGCTACGGGGTACGCTTCCGCTCCCGCCGCGCCCGCGATTTGTTTAATTTTCATCGGTACGGGCGCGGCCGCTTCGCTGCGCTCGCGCCCTGCGCATCCCTCACCCAAACAAACGCTCAGCCAGTCCTTATTTTGCGCAGAGTAACACAGGTGAGTTGATGAGGAAATGATTTGTATAAAGAAAAATTTAATGTTTTGAGTGGATATTACGGGGCGGGGGGCGGGGGGGGGGGGCCCCCGAGATTATAAAAGACCAAACCCCCACCCAACCCCACGCAGGCCCCCGCCGGGGGGCGCGCCAAAGAAAAAACAAAAACAAGGAGG
>JANWXI010000007.1:0-36557 GCA_025057415.1 Chitinophagales bacterium | reverse complement strand
TTTTCTCTTAAATTCTTTTAACACAAAAAATTTTATTTTTTTGTGGTTATTTTGGGGGCGGCGCCCCTGGGGCGCCCGCCCCGTAAATTTCATCCTACCCATCCCCACAGCAACCCCCTGCGAGCCGCCTGCGGCGGCTCGCAGAAAATCCACATAAAACCCTGGCTGCGAAATACCAACCCGGCCATCCTCTTCACAACCCACTCCAACCCCCTATGCCCCCACATCCTGCAAGCTTACCGCATGCAACGGTCAAAAAAAAAATCAACACTCACCTCATATCAACTCGTTATTATCATATGTTTTCCAATCTATAATCACATAGCCCATAGCACACATTACATAGCGCCCCTTTACTATCGGCACGATTTTGGTAAATAATTCAAAAAAATAATTATATATTTACTTTCGCAAAATTTTATGTACATCAAATTATTACACCTGGTACTCCCCCTTTGGTTCACCGTATCCTCATTCTCGCAGGCAAAATACGATGGCGACCTGCTCTTCACATTCCTGGGCAAAGAAGCTCAAAGCCCGGAACTTAAAGAACTGAAAGCCGGCTACCGCTGCCAGATGGCAAACGAAAACCACTACCTGAGCAACGAAGGCATTGAACTCATCCTCAGTAAAGGCGTTCTCTACGAAATTCACCTTTATGCCTCCAGCGCCGTGTACGGCAATTTTACCGGCAAACTTCCCAAAAACCTACGCTTCGGCATGTTCAGCAGCCAGGTAAAAGCCCTGCTCGGCAAACCACTCGTAAGCTACAACTCCGGCTATTGCGAGTACGAAATTGACAATTACATTTTGTCATGCTGGTTTGAGGCAGGTAAACTGCAACAGGTCGGCATCTCCCTAAAGTAAACAGCCGTTTATTTATATAACTTCAACACCTGCTGTGCCTCGTTTTTAATATCATCGGCCAGTCGCCTGGGCTTTATGACTTTTACATTCTGTCCGTAGCTAAGCAGTTGCATTTTCAACTCCGGGTTAATGACCACATGTAATCCCACTTCCAAATACTCCTCATTTTCGCGCAGTATTTTTTGCGAAGCATGTATGGGTACGGTCTTGATGTATTTGCCCTGAAGGGGCGAAAAACGAAGCACTATATTCTCTGGCTTACCGGTACCAATGGTGATGCCTACCACATTAGAAAATAAACTTTTTTTATCAATGGGCTGCTCCTCAAAAGCATCTTCCGTAAGTTTGAGGTTACTCATGCGATCCAGCGCAAACGTCCGTATGCTTTTTTCGGGCTTGTTGACCCTCCTGCCTATTACGTACCAAAAGTTTTTGCTCTCTTTGATGATGTACGGCTCCAGCAGCGTAAAGTCAGAACGCCTGCTGCCGTGTTTAAGATAGTCAAACTGTATCACCCGCCGCTCCCGAATGGCTTTGACAATCGGCTCTACATACTCTATGCCGCTAATCGCATATTGACGTTCAAATTGAATATAATCGGCTTCGCCTCTCACCTCTTTATTAAAGCGCACGGTGGTGGCTATTCGTTTAATTGCTTCTTCAAACTCTTTGATGGCGGGCAGGTGTTTAAACTGATCTAAAACGCTGATGGCAAAGTCAATCCCGTGCAGCTCATCGGCAGATACCGGCAGGTTATGTATAGAGTAGTTTTCATCTGCATAACGGTATGTTTTATCCATGGCATTATACACGATAGGCGCCTGAAATCCGAGCGCCTGGTTATAGCGCATTTCCTGAATGTCTAACTGCAAAGTACGCCTGCCGATGGATTTTCCGAGTTTATCGCATACATAGTCATACAGCGCCTCAAAGGTGGGAGCGGGCTTTTTACGCAGCCGCTCATCAATAAGCCGGTAGCGGATGTACGCATCGCGATTGAACGGCATGTGATGTGAGGTTGGGTTTTACGGATGCGGGGTGGTTTCGCCTTTGCAACATTTGCTTTTGCCATGAGCGCAGTTACCCCGGCTGCCTTTACAAATACCCGCCTTACACTCCTCTTTACTCAAAATGCAGCGACCGCGCTGGCGTATAATGGAGTCGCAGGCGGCCTCACCCATTATCTTTACGCAGGTTTCGCGGCTGATTAAACAACTGTCATTTACTTCCTCACAATGCCAGGTCATGGCACCGTGCGGCTCCTCTCCACCGCCACAGGTTTTCCTACACGAAGCGCCCGATGCCGCACAGCAAGTATCATTATTGCCGCATGACTTGTTTCCCTTAGTGCAACAACACAGCCCGTTGTAAGCTGTTATAGCCATGCTGCCTACCGATAATATAACGACCAACCACCCCAATATCTTAAAGGGCAGTCCCAGGTATTCGCGTTGTATCTTAATAAGCAGGTAAACGCCCGCAGCGAGCGCCAACAGAGCTAAGGTGAATGATAACATAAGCGTTAGTTTGAAGCAAATATAAACCTCTGAGCCGGAAAACGTCAATAAACTGTCGGTCATTTACCTAAATTCGCGCCTTCAAAAATACAGAGAGTGTTTTCGCAACTTGAAAATCTGAAAGGACGTTTTGCGGAAGTAGGCAAAATGCTCAGCGACCCGGCTACGGTGGCTGACATAAAACGCTTTACCCAGCTCAACAAAGAGTACAAGGAATTAGAGAAAATCGTCAAAGTGTATGATGAATACAAAATTGTGCTGGCTAATATTGAGAACAACAAACAAATTCTTGAAAACGAAAAAGACGAAGAGTTTCGCGAGCTGGCAAAAACCGACCTGGTTCAACTTGAAAGTGATAAGGAGCGGCTGGAAAATGAACTGAAACAACTGCTGGTGCCTAAAGAGCCCGAAGATGAAAAAGATGTGCTGCTTGAGATACGGGCCGGCACGGGCGGTGATGAGGCAAGTTTATTTGCCGGTGACCTGGCGCGCATGTACACCCGCTACTGCGAAAGTTTGGGATGGCAGGTGTCCATCGTAGATGCCAACGAGGGAACCGTAGGCGGATTTAAAGAAATCGTACTGGAGATAAAGGGCGAAAACGTTTATGGAAAACTAAAATTTGAGAGTGGTGTACACAGGGTGCAGCGTGTTCCCGAAACAGAAGCCAAGGGCCGGGTACATACCTCTGCCGTAACAGTTGCCGTACTGCCCGAAGCCGATGAAGTAGATGTACAAATCAACGAGAGCGATATTGTAATGGATGTTTTTCGCGCATCGGGTGCCGGCGGGCAACACGTAAACCGTACCGAGAGCGCTGTGCGCCTCACTCACATCCCTACCGGTACCGTAGTAACTTGTCAACAGGAACGCAGCCAGCATAAAAACCGCGAAATGGCGCTTAAAATGCTCAAAACAAAAATCTATGAAGCAGCAGTGCGAAAACACGAAGAAGAAATAGCGGCCCGCAGAAAAACTCTCGTAAGTACCGGTGACCGCTCTGCCAAAATACGCACTTACAACTACCCGCAGGGGCGCGTAACCGACCACCGCATAAACCTCAGCATTTACAATTTAGACGCATTCATGAATGGCGACATTGGCGAAATGATAGATGCGCTGGCAGTAGCCGAGCAAGCCGAAAAACTCAAAGAAGGAAATTTCGCGTTTTAAGCCTTGCCTTACATTACTTTGGTGCGCATCTCGCTGTGCGGTAGATTAGCTAAGCAACAGATTTTTAGGGAACCTTATCACAAAAGTAGTGCCCGCCTCGCCCGATTCTGCAATACGGATGTCTCCGTTCATCTTATCTACAATTTTTTTGCATAGGGCAAGACCGATCCCCGTGCCTTCGTACTTTTTATCATCGTGGTGCAGGCGCTGAAATATGTTGAACACTTTATCGCGATGCTGGGCTGGGATGCCGATACCGTTGTCTTTGACACTGATTTCAAAATATTCGTCTGCATAGGTACAGTTTACATTCACTACCGGACTATCGGACTGGTTGTATTTTATACCGTTTGAAGTGAGGTTTTGAAAAAGTAACAACATCTGAGTGCGATCTGCCTGTACCTCGGGTAGGTTATGGAATACCACCCGGCCGTTTTTATCAGCCAGCAGTTGGGTCAAATTGAGTTTTACTTCTTCCATCACCGAGTTCAGATTCACTTTTTCAAGCAGCACGTTAGCGTCAACTTTTGCCAAACGCAAGAGGTTTACAATCAGTTTCTCCATGCGCGTAGCGCCATCCATGGCAAAGTGTAAAAACTGCTCCTGCTGTTCAGAAAGATTTCCATCTAAACTCTTCTTGAGCAGATGCAGGAATGAATAAATCATCCTCAGGGGCTCTTTGAGATCGTGCGAGGCGACATGCGCAAATTGTTTCAGCTCGTTATTACTCACCTCCAGTTGGTGTGCATACCGGTTAATCTCTTCGTTTTTTTCGCGCAGCAGGGCTGCTTCTTTTTCTTTTTGCTCTGACTCAAATTGTTTTTTGGCTCTGATAATAGCGTTGGTTTTGTCTGTGTCAAAAAATTCTTCCAACAGTCCTGTATATTTTTTCTGATAGTGAAATGCTTCTTCAAAATTACCAAGAGCAGATAAGGCGTTGGCTAAGTTTAAGTAGCAGGTTGTTAGTTCCCGTTTGTTGTTCAGTTTATGAAATAAAACCTCTGCGCGTTTGAGTTCCGTAACAGCTTCACGGAACATTTTTTTCTGGGAATATACATCGCTGATGCTCAGCAGAACCATTCCCGTTTCGTAATCTTTTTCGTTGGTTTCATAGTAACTCAATGCCTCCATGAGCATGACGTATGCCTTGTCGGGTTGCTGCAGGTATAGGTAGGTTGAACCGATGTTGGCTTTAACCAGCGCTATGCCGTAGGCATCATTGAGTTCGGTTTCAATTTCCAGGGAGCGTTCTAAATTTTTGAGCGCTTGTGTGTGCTCACCGCGAGCATTTAATATGTTGTTGTATGCAATTAAGCACTTTGATAATTTTGATTTGCTGTTGGTTTCGGTGTATAATTCTATGGCTTTTAAGATGTACTCCTCTGTGTTAATGTTGAATGCCGACTGGTTAAACAGCAGGGCAGTGTTGTAATAAAACGAAGCGAGAAACAGTTTTTCTTTATTGTTCAGTTCTTTTTTACTTTCAAGGATTTTCATTCCCCGTATGTAGTAGTCGTGTGATATGTCAATTTCACCTTTGAGTTGATGTACATTACCAAGTAATATGCAAACTTTGTAGCCAAGTTTATCATAGTATTCCTGCGGTAACTTATTGAATATATCATTACCGGTATCTAACGCTTTGTCATAATCATTTTCCACCAGGCAATAGTACATGCCCAGCGTGTAGCGGGCATACAAAAAGTGATAAGTATCATTACTCTGCTCGGCTTGTTCAATGGCGTTGAGCACCAACGGGAATGCCTCTGGTTTACGCAAATCAATATAATGCTCTGCCGTGCGTATCAGCTCTTCGAGGGTCATTACAGCATCTGTAGTCATACCAAAATTATATATTTACAGTAATGATGTGTTTATTCATTAGTACAATATAAAGCATTTAAGACGTTACGTCAATACCTGATATATATTTTTTAACATATATGATGCGGTTTAAAGGGAAGAAAGATTTGTTAAAAGTATGAATCTTTTACCCAAAATACCGGTTTAATTGAAATTGAAGTTGTATATAAATCTATCGGAGAGAAGCGTAATGATAAAGGGGTAAATCACCACCCACAAAGAGGCGATTTTTTGGTGGACCGGATGCTTCGGGAGGGATTAAGGAATTTATAAAAAGTTTCTGATGTATTGGTAAAGATTTTTTTGTATCACGGGCATGTAAGCTGTGTATTAACAAAGTGATTTACTAACGCTCATGCCGGGTGAGGGATGCGAGCGGAAAGCCCGCAGCCCGCGCCCGCGCCCAAAGCGCGGGCGCGGCGAGGACTTGGAGCGGGTCAGCCCGACCCCGCTGCGGCGCGAGAGGAATGAGCGCGCCACAGCGGGGGCACCCCCAAAAATATTAAAATAATATAGTATTTGTATATTTTACAATATGTTTATACTCACTTAAGCCGGTGTGCACTTTGTAACGGCGAGGTGTTTACACCAATCGTTTGGGGTAAAAAACGTAGTACTTGGTTACAGGTACGCTCAGCACCGATATGTTGAGTTGGTCGCTCGCCAGGGCTATGTCTATCACCTCTCCGTTGTTCATCAGGATGTTGATGCGGTTTTCGTTGGGGTTGTAGGCGTGGTTTACGGTGGCATCAGAGAATACAAGGTAGGCGCTTTCGGCTTCGGTGATTTGATATTTTTTCATGGCCGCTTGGTTGAGTTTGCGGATTTTTGCGTAACTGAAAGCGCGGTTGCTGATTTCAATTTTGAAAAGCTTGCGGTGGAGCACTGCCTGACATAGCATACGCAGTATTTTGTCGGGTGCATTGAGCCAATGTTTAAGACCGGAGATAACATCCACATCATCCAGTTGGGCGTGGTATTCGAGCAGCGCCGGATTTTTGGTGAAATCTTTGAGGCGTACTTTGTTTTGTAAAAAATACAGTAAGGCAGGAGAGCCGCCTAATTTTTCGCCACGGCGCATCAGTTCTTTAGCGCGCTCTAATGCCTTTACGAGCATCATTTCTACACACAGCACAGTTTTGTGCAAATAGACCTGCCAGTACATTAACCGGCGCGAAACGATAAAACTCTCAATACTGTAAATGCCTTTTTGGTCAATCACGATTTCGTCATTGTGAACGTTCATCATCTCAATGATGCGCTCGGTAGCGATGGAGCCCTCGTTTACACCTGTAAAGAAGGAGTCGCGCGTGAGGTAGTCGAGCCGGTCCACGTCCAGTTGTGACGAGACGAGCTGATGCAGGAATTTTTTACGGTAGCGGCCTTCAAATATTTCGATAGCAAGACGGAGTTTGCCTTTAAAATGTTCGTTTAGGCGATGGATGTAAACGCGCGAAATATCCTCGTGGCGTACACCCTGTAAGAGGGTGTGCTCTAGGGCATGGCTAAACGGGCCGTGGCCGATGTCGTGCAGCAAGATGGCGATGCATGCGGCAAGCTCTTCATCGGGACTAATTTTTACGCCTTTGATTTTTAGTATAGAGATGGCCTTGCGCATCAGGTGAAAAGCGCCCAGTGCATGATGAAAACGGGTATGTATGGCGCCCGGATACACATAATCGGTTAGTCCAAGTTGTTTTATTCTGCGCAGGCGCTGAAAGTACGGGTGTTCTATTACATCAAAGATTAGTTCATGGGGGATGGTGATGAAGCCATGTACGGGGTCGTTGAAGATTTTGCGTTTGTTCATGCGTGGCGAAGTAACGAGGTTTAAGGCAATGGGCAAAGCGCCGGAAAGTTTTACGTGCCGTGCAATACGCGGAGTATGTCCGCTATCATGGGATATGCCAGCGGGAGGATTTCAGGCAGGTCTGCAGGTTTTACCCAACGAACATCGGTGATACCTTCAGATGATTGGGCATTGAGAGGGTGACTACCGGGGGCAGCGCGCATCATAAACCAGTCCGTGTGCTTAATGTGTGGCTTATCGTCCAGGATGTACGCGTGGTAAGTAACGCGCGACGGATGCGATACTTCGCTCACTGTTACCCCCGTTTCTTCTTCTACTTCGCGGGCGGCGCCTTGTTCGGGCGTTTCGCTTAGCTCTAATTTGCCTTTGGGCAAATCCCAAAAACCTTTGCGGTATATCATCAGAATTTCGCCACGCTCATTGGTAACAATACCGCCGGCTGCATTTATTACCTCTGCCATATCGAGCAGGCGGCAAATAATTTCGCCCGGGCGCTCATGCCATATCAGAAGGGGCTGTTCTTCCAGCCCGGTGAACAGGGCTTGAGGATTTTTCAAAAAATCGTCTATTTGTGCCTGATTTTGTAATATTTGATAAAATTTATTTTTCATTTGCTCTGCATTTCGCGTGATGAGCAAATGGGAATTGCCCGAGTATATTTTGTAATCATTGTACACGCCCCGTAAATGTAGTACGCAAAATGATTTACAATAATGTAGTAGCCCGCGAAGTTGCCGAATACCTGCTTGAGATAAAAGCGGTGGTGCTCCGCCCCGAAGAGCCGTTCACGTGGGCAAGCGGCCTCAAAAGTCCTATTTATTGCGATAACCGTAAAACGCTATCGCACCCGCGTGTAAGAAATTTTATCAAGACATCTATGGCCGATATAATCAGCGAAGAATACCGGCAAACTGAGGTAATAGCCGGAGTTGCCACAGCGGGCATTCCGCACGGTGTGCTGGCAGCCGATGTGCTCAACAAACCTTTCGTATATGTACGGGAAAAACCCAAGACCCACGGCATGACCAATCAAATAGAGGGTGAACTGGGGCCGGGTAAGAGAGTATTGGTGATTGAGGATTTGATTTCAACCGGGGGCAGCTCCTTAAAAGCGGTGTCAGCACTACGCGAAGCGGGTGCCGAAGTAATTGGGCTCGGGGCAGTATTTACGTATGGGTTTCCGGCTGCCGAAAAAGCATTTGCCGAAGCCGCTTGTCCTTTCTTCACCCTATGCGACTTTGCTACCCTGCTGGATGTTGCCGCAAAACTGGACTACATTAAACACAATGAAGTAGAGCCGTTGATGGGTTGGTACAAGGACCCAGAAGCATGGAGCCGGCACCACCCATAAACATTACAAATATTACATATACAAATAACAACATTTCATGTCGGTAAATAAGGATGTAAAACGGGTGACCACCCACACCCTGCAGGAATGGAAAGAGGCGGGCGTGAAAATATCTATGCTCACGGCTTACGATTACTCTATGGCCAAGCTTATTGATGCAGGCGGCGTAGATGTAATATTAGTTGGAGATAGCGCCAGTAATGTGATGGCAGGCCACGAAACTACCCTGCCCATTACCCTTGATCAAATGATTTATCACGCCAGCAGTGTGGTGCGCGCCGTGAAACGCGCGCTGGTGGTGGTGGACCTGCCCTTCGGATATTACCAGGGGAATTCGCGTTTGGCGCTCGAGAGCGCCATTCGCATTATGAAGGAAGCGGGAGCACATGCCGTAAAACTGGAAGGCGGAGCAGAAATTCGCGAAAGTATTGAGCGTATTCTTACTGCCGGCATACCGGTGATGGGTCACCTGGGACTTACCCCGCAAAGCATTTACAAATTCGGTACTTACACCGTAAGGGCAAAAGAGGAGGCAGAGGCACGTAAACTGAAAGAGGATGCGATGCTTTTGGAAAAAATCGGTTGCTTCGCCATTGTACTAGAGAAAATACCCGCTTTGCTCGCAGCCGAAGTAACTAAAAGCATTGCTATTCCGGTGATTGGCATAGGAGCAGGTGGCAGTGTGGACGGACAGGTACTGGTATCGCATGATATGCTCGGCATCACAACAGAATTTACCCCACGTTTTCTCCGTAGATATTTAAATTTAGCCGAAGCAGTACGAAATGCTGTAAAACAATACGTAGAGGATGTGAAAACCGGAAATTTCCCTAACGAACACGAACAATACTGATAATGTTAATAACTTGATTTTTACATAAACCCGGTACAATTAACTTTACACTTATTAAAAACCAAACCCCTATCGCCATGAACATTACTACTAAAAACGACAAAATAGTTGCTCTTACCCAAAGTGGCTACTCTCTCACCTCTACCGAATACATTAAGGAGGGTTTTCAAATCTTTAAAAAAGACATCGGAGGTTTTGTGGGTTTTACATTACTTTATATTGTAATCAGTGTTGTATTAGGGCTTATACCCTTTATTGGCAGTTTAATTTCCTTTGTAATTTCCCCGGCGCTCAGCTTTGGTTTTGCAATCGTTTCCCGCAAGATATATTTTGGCGAGGCACATTCATTCAGTGATTTTTTTGGCGGGTTTAAAAGATTAGGCGACCTGTTTTTTGTTAACTTTTTAATGCTAATAATGATTTTAATAGGGTTTTTATTACTTATAATTCCCGGTATATATTTATCCATTGCTTATGTTTT
This sequence comes from Chitinophagales bacterium, assembly GCA_025057415.1. Taxonomy (GTDB): domain Bacteria; phylum Bacteroidota; class Bacteroidia; order Chitinophagales; family LD1; genus Bog-950. The sequence continues at coordinate 26,642 of JANWXI010000007.1, read as the reverse complement.
TGCGCCTTACATAACCTATTTTTACCACGAGGGTAGTTTCTGGAATAATCTGGAACGTAGCCGTAAACTAATAAGCAAGGAATGGTTCTCATTTTTTATTTTTGCAATCTTATTACTCCTTTTGAACATAGCAGGATTACTATTGTTAGGTATAGGCATGTTGGTAACTTTGCCTGTTTCAGCCATTGCTGTTTATGTTGCATTTGAGAAAATAGTAGGAACAGAAGAAGAGAAGATGTTTGATTTTGAGAAAACAGAAGCTGCAGCGCAATAAGAATTCTGGCTTACCTTGCGTTTTCGTATATAAGATACTTTGGCAGTGGCGTAAAATTACGCCATTAAATGTCTGCTATTTCAATTTGATTGCGCAATAGGTCATCCATTGTTTCGCGGCGGCGTATCAGGTAGTGATTTCCGTTATGTACGAGCACCTCGGCCGGGCGAAAACGCGAATTGTAGTTAGAGCTCATCGTAAAACCGTAAGCGCCTGCGTTTTGAAAAGCGATGACATCGCCTTCGCTTACCTCGCTTAGTTTTCTGTCCCAACCAAAAGTGTCGGTTTCGCAGATGTAGCCCACCACCGTATAGATACGCTGTTTACCGCCGGGGTTAGAAACATTAACCATGTGATGATAAGCGTTGTAAAACATAGGGCGTATGAGATGATTTAAGCCGCTATCAACCCCTACAAATACGGTGGCTGTGGTCTGTTTTATCACATTTACTTTAGCCAAAAACGTACCTGCTGCACTCACCAGGTATTTTCCGGGCTCAAACCACAATTCCAGTTCTCGGCCATAACCGCGGCAAAATTCCCTGAATGACTCGGTAAGGCGCTGCCCGAGTTCGGTCACATCGGTACTGTAATCATCAGGTTTGTAAGCTACTTTAAAACCGCTGCCAAAGTCAATAAATTCCAAATCGGGAAAATGAGCGGCCGTTTCGTACATGATTTCAGCGCCGCGCAGGAATACCTCTACATCCAAAATATCGCTGCCGGTATGCATGTGCAAACCGTTTACGCGTATATTCTCGCTTTTCACGATACGCTCCACATGGCGTAACTGGTATATGCTGATACCGAATTTTGAGTCAATATGGCCCGTGGAGATATTGATATTGCCGCCGGCCATTACATGCGGATTGATGCGTATGCAAACAGGGATACTGCTGCCGTATTTATGCCCGAATTGTTCCAGTATAGAAATATTGTCAATATTGATTTGTACACCCTCTTTAACTGCAAGTTCTATTTCTTCAAGTGAAACACAATTGGGCGTGTAAATAATATCCTGCGGGGCAAATCCTGCTTTCAATCCCAGCCAAACCTCTTGTATAGAAACGGTATCAAGACCGGCGCCTGTTTTTTTAAAAAAACGCAGAACGTTTATATTGTTAAGTGCCTTGCAGGCAAACTTGATGCGGGTATTTATTCCGCTGAATGCCTGACACAGGTTTTCGTATTGTTTTAACATCACCCCTGTGTCATATACGTACAGCGGGGTGTCATACTGTTTGCAAAGTTCCAAAACAGGAACTCCGCCTATGAAGTAACGGTCGTTAATGAGTTGTAACATGCCGGGTTAGCGTTAAAGCCCGCGAATATAAAATTGTTGTCGGGTTAACGCAGGTATGCCCGCACATACCTACCAGGCAGCATTTCTTGACTGCAGGGGGAAAATTTTTTAATTAAAGCAGAGCGGGATATTTATTTTGTGGATAAATATTGTATCGGCAATAGGAGTAAAAAGACGATACGTACTGTTATTGACATCAATAAGTAATGTTTGAGATTGTGGGTCGTTCTCTTTAACCGTTACAATGTCGCCAGGTGAAAGACCTTCGCGCGATAATTTGCGCGCTACCAGGCGGTTACTTACATCAATGATTAACGCTTTTTCTCCGGGTTTTAGTTGACTGAGCGGCCTCATATTGTAGTGGGTTTTGCCCCAATATACTACACCGATAGCGCCTTGTCAAGCCCCCTACAACATCGGTGTTTCAATAAATATGCGCACATTTCCCTTTTCATCTTTGCTTCTGTTTTTCATTTTTTCGTACATTTCAGCGCGGTCATAAATGGTAAAATACACGAAAGGATCGTAAATCACGCTCTTTTTCAGCTCGCTGTAGGGGTCTCCATCGTGTGCATTCAATACTGTGAGCTGTATGCCGTGTTCCTTACGGTATAAATAAGCTGCCCCTTGTATCAGTTTTTTAACATGCTCGGGCTTGCCGGTAAACAGAGTGGCGTACAAAAGTTTATCGGTAATTTTTAATTGGTCAATTACCTTAAACAGCCCTTTCGGATTTTGCAGTTTAAGATACATATAGTCAGCCCAACACACAAAGAAGCCGGCTGCATCAATTTTTCCCGCATTGTCAAGCAGCGCATAAAACCGCGAATTAGGCGATGAGCCGAGTATCCGGTTTACCATATTAAAAAACAATCGCTCATTATGAAGCTGATAGTAAACATAGTTTTGCCGGGTTTCGTGTATCATGGCATAGTATGCACGCAGTAATTCTTCATTGTGTGAAATGTCAGTAAGTGCGGCGGCGTGTTTCTTGCGGCCGAGAAGCAAATTTACGTGTGTGTTATTACGCATCGGAAACGTTTCATATAATTTACCGGTGCGCTTACTGTTCATCTTCAAAGCATCCAGAATACTCTGGTTTTCGCGGCCCATGTTTGCATATACAAAGTGTACGTCATTGATAATAACTATATCCAGCAAAACGCTGAAAACAGTCGTAAAAATGCGTTTTCTGCGGTATATGGCTTCTCCGTTTACAGTGGCTTCGCTCATGCGCAGCACGTTGTAATAGTAACCTTGCAGTACTTCATCATCGGCATTTTTAAACGAGATGATATTAGCATGTATGTAACCAATCATGTTGTAGTCCTGCAGTCCCTCATCGTTGAAACGTCCGTGTGGATGCAGCACCACTACTACAATGGCATCATCAAAAAAATGCGATACAGAGTCAGGAAAACGGTGAAAATAGCTCTGAAAGGTGAGCTTCCCCTCTCCTTTTTCGTTAACATGTTTTTCAGGTACGCTTACAATTTCGCGACACTCGCTGTAAAAAAATTCTGCATCATCGCGCAACTTAAAATTTTTCAAAATGCTGCTGATGTCTTTCATGAGGGATATAGGGAAGGCAAGCATTACTAAGTCGTCCTCAAAACGATCGTCACAGTAAATTATACGCTTGGTGTATTCAAGCTGTCCGTTTTCACTTTTACCGGAAATGTAGTAGTAGTGTCGCTGTTTCGTCATAGGGTTAGGGTTTAACAGGTTAGCGAATTTATACTTTTTGAATATTTGCACCACTATATAATCACGTGGGTTATGTGTGCGTCAGTTTTAGATAACATGACAGTAGTAAAATTTATTCACTCATAAACATGGTACGTATAAAGAAATATATTCCCGATTTATGTGGTAATGCATCTAACCTGATTTATCAATAATGATATGACATCCTGTACTACCTGATATACAAGCTCTTCTAAACACTTTGTATTAAAAGATTTTCTCTCTTCACGAGGCAATAATCAACAGATTCACATAAATAAATGTAATCACCTACTTAAACAATCTATACGTTTTGGCTGTTACATTTCGGAAAAGTTCATATCACTATTGCTATTGAAACTTTCATAGATTTAACGGCAGAATAAACCTTTATGTCCATTTCTCTTGCGTGTCCCTCTTTATGCCATTCAAGAAGCATTGATTTAAGCGTAAAAGTTTACAACTCCATTTCACAAATTGATGAAGGAGTTTGGAAAAGTTTGATACCCCGTGAGCATACTCTGATGCAGCATGCCTACCTCAATATGTTAGAAAAACTGCACGCTCATGCCATGAAATTCCGGTACGTAACTGTCTATGAACGCGATGAGTTAGTAGGATGCATTTACTTTCAAATTGTTAACTTTTCGGGTAAACAACTCACCCCGTATATACCCCGTAATTTTTCTACTCTCAGTAGTGCCGTTACGGCCGGAGTGTTACGTCAACTGCGTGCAAGATTGCTTGTGTGCGGCAATGTGTTTATGACCGGAGAAGATGGATGTTACTTTGCCAACTCACCCGATGTCGTAAAGCGCACCCAAATCCTGAACAGGGCTATAAACGAAATCATGTATCAAAAGTCAGCAGATGCTGTTTTATTGGGTGATATTTACAGTGAGAGTAATAAATTCGATGACCTTACTCTTCTGCAGCAATACCACCTCATCCACATCGAAAGCGATATGACTATGGATATGCATGCAGAATGGAAAAGCTTTGATGATTACCTCGCATCGTTAAGCTCTAAATACCGCGTTAGAGCAAAGCGGGTTTATACAATTTGTCGTGAAGCAGGTGTAATGATGCGTGATGCTGATGAGCTTATGATACGCGATTTACAACACCAGCTTTATGCGCTATATACACAAGTTATGGACAAAAGCCGTTTTTCATTGGCGCGCGTATCCCCTAATTTTTTTCTTGAACACAAAAAAATACTTGGTAACCGATACAAAGTTTACACGTATTACTTACACCAAGACCTCATCGGTTTTATTACCGCTATACATACAGCAGGCAGATTAGAAATTCACTATACCGGTATGCAACATAATTTAGCCCGTGCTTTACATCTTTATCAACGCATGATGTACGATATGGTTAACCTCGGCATTTCGCTGGGGGTGAAACGTTTACATTTCGGGCGTACGGCGCCTGAAATAAAAAGCACGATAGGCGCAACACCTGTTCCCATGCACGGCTACCTGAAACACCGCCATCCGTTGATAAATTATTGTATCATAAAACCTCTTTCTTCTCGCCTGAAACCGCCCGCATATTTGTATCGCAATCCGTTTAAAGAGGTTCATCAGTAAATCAAAACTTGATCTTTTGAAAAAGCGCACTTTGCCACCTGTCATAGTTATTAGATTGCTATTATGGTTACAAGTGCTTTTATGGAACATCACCTGCAAAATACGGCAATAACTTTTTTATTAATTCATCCGGCGCGCGCTTGGGTTTTCGGGTAGCAGCATCCAAGAATATCAATTGGTTCTCGCCTTCGTTAATCAGGCGCTTGTTTTCATTATATATCTCGTAACGAAACGTAATAAGGCGGCCCGGCAACTCGGGGATTGTAACCCGTATCGTCAACAAATCATCATACTGGGCAGGATAAATATACCGGATATTCATACGGGTAATGGGCATCATGGTGCCGCTTTGCTCCAGTTGTTTATAGGTGATGCCGAGGGCCCGGATGCTCTCGGCTCTGGCTTGTTCGTAGTAATATGCGTATTTACCATAATAAACGTATCCCATTTGGTCAGTATCACCATAGCGTACACGCAGGGTGTGTTCATACACATACATGGTATTTGATGTTTAATGGATGGTTAAGCGTTGTCAGGAAGGAATGTGCGACAAATGAAAGTGATTTATTTTGTAAATTAAGTGATCCAAAGTTTCGCGGAGGGGTTCGTAAGTAATGTGTGCCCGCAGGTAGTATTGTTCACGCGCAGCGAGTGTGTCATATATATACATTCTTAATTCGTTTTCATTTTTCCCTGCCAGGAGTGGGCGGGTAGCTAAGTTGGTATTGCTCAGGCGCAGAAATAACGCATCAACATCCATACACACATATACCACCACACCACTTTGCAGCATCCATTCGAGGTTGTCAAAGTAACAGGGTGTGCCGCCCCCGGTAGCAACTACACCGCAATCCCGACCGGTTTTGCGCAGCGCATCGCGTTCGGCCAACCGAAAAAAATCCATGCCCCGGCTTGCAATTAAATCGCTGATACTTTCATAACCCGTGTCACGGCATACAAGCAAGTCCGTATCGCAAAACGAAACATTTAATTTACGCGCCAGTTCCTGACCGAGGGTGGTTTTACCTGCCCCCATAAAACCAATCAGATAAACTCTCATTTAAGGGTGAAAATACGCAAATAGGCAAAGCTGCAAGTTCATTACACTTTAAACCATTACTGTAAAAAGAAAACACCCTGTTATGCAGGGTGTTTTCACAAATAATTTAATACGCTTTTATTCAATGTGGATATTTCCTTTGGCGCAGTTAATAAACTGATTGGCAGTGGTAATATCGCTATTGTACTCCGAATTGGCGCTTTGAATGTAAATGCCGATAGCAGCGCTGTTCATAATGGTGCTGTTGCGTACCGTGATGTTGCTCATACCGCCTTCGGGGTTTATTACACTTATCATGCCTTCGTTGCCGTAAGTAGTGAGGCCGCCACCGCTGATATGGCAGTATTCAATGCGGTTGTTATCTGAGTAAGATGACTTGAACTTAATAGCGCCCCACACACCAGCGCTATTGTAGATGGCAGCTATCTGAATGGGTTGGTTGGGCTGACCCACTGCGTAAAAGGAGCCGTTTCCTCTTTTCCCGTCAATCGTAATACCGGAGTTTGTATTCATATATATTTTAACACCCGGGGCAATTTTCAATTCGTTACCGATGTTGATTTCGCCACTTACTAAATACGGCTCCTGGCATTTGGGTAGGGCAACCGGCTCGGTTATCATACGGCCGTTTTCAGAGAGTTCTATAAATTCCATTCCGTTGTTGGAAAATCTGTTGCTGCTTTCAATGGCAAATACATCAGAAAAACTCATTGTGAGCGGAAAAGTAGTATTGGTGTGGATGATGTTGTGTACAAAGCCATGCAATTTAGAACCTTTGGACAGTAGAATGCCTGCAGTTTTGCTGGCAGTAATTTCGCTGTGACTTACCTCTGCCATAGCGCTGTTATCGCCCGAACCAATAATAAGGTTAGCAGACCCGAAACTGTTATTACCGCCGCCATGCTCAATTTTGCAAAATGAAAAGACATTCATCGGGCTGTTGCTTAATACAGTAATGCCTTTCCAGGCGCCGCGTTTGCCGCTTTTAGAGGTAAACAATATACGGTTCGCATCCTCACCTATTGCAGTTATTGCACCTTCTTCATTTACCTGAATGCCTGCCCCGTCTTCAAACATTACCGTAACACCAGGTTTTATAGTGAGCCGCGCGTTTAATACCAGGTTTGATTTTACGGTATAGTCCACGCCGTTTACGCGATCTTCCCATACCATATCGGTATTTATGCTGTTATAATCAATTACTTGGGTGGCACTTTCATCCTTACGGAAGAATTCATTGTTATTAAGTAATTCATGCTCCTTGTTACAAGCGCTCATAAACACTACTATGGCTGCGATTGTGATTGGGGTGGCAACGTTCGCTTTCATAACCTGCATTTTTTATACAAGCATTTACGCAGGTATTTACGAAAAGTTTCATTTTGGGAACAGTTACATTATGCCTGTGACCCTACCATACACGGATACCATATGTTTTTCTGTAATTAAGAATGACAGAAAAACAGATTTTAGCTGCCTTATTACACCCATCTTCAATGAATTATTAAGTAAACAATATGCTATTTAAATAAAATAAGTTTTCATTGTGAGCTTTAGAGAAAAATAGCTTTAATGTATAACGTATAATACAGTGATATTTAAGCAATTATGAATTTTTAAATATACTGTTACTCTAATACTTTTTTCAGTAATACTAATCATATAAGCCCTTCAAGCTGAGTATTTTTGGGATACATTTTTGTATCCGCTTTACCTTAGTTGCACTTTTTACAGGCGCTGAAAAATACAGAATATACCCTCTGCGGCGCCCGGGTGTAAGTTGGTAAAAAGCATCTTTCACCTCCTGATTGCTATTCAATATTTCAATAAGTTCTTTGGGTATAGCCAGATGGTCATCTCCCGTTATTACTGTCTTTTCCCCTTTCATTTCCAGCGCTATTGCCTCCTGAATATAATAGCATACTTGGGCTGATTTCAGAACCACGTCCTGCTCATTTTTGAAATTTATCACGGAGGCATACCGGGTATTTTTGCCGGGCTTTTGCAGCATCCCAAATTTATCTTGAAGTAGATGTCCTTTGAAAAAACTTAAGGTACAATGGTCATTAAAAGAAGCGAGCAGGGCTATGTTTTTGCCCGCATGGGTGTAGCAGGGATGTCCCCACTTGACGGTTTCGTGCAAACCACACTGTAGCAGCAAATTCCGCAGAGCAGCTAATGGTTTTTTCCAAAGATTTACCTTACAATCGGGAGTGCCACCTTTCGGGCAACGCCCACATCCGTTTAAAAAGTAATCATCCGCACAGGACGGCTTTACCATACTACTGCGCCAATTTGAAAAATCTGGCAATGTGCATTCTACTACTACTCATCTCCGCTGCTATATGATATACACCGGCCGGCCAGCTTACAACCTCAATTGTATGCTTATCCGCTAAACCTGCGGGGATGGTATAAACCTTCGCGCCAAGCGAATTATAAACTGTAATCTTTTTGGGAGTTTCATCCCATGTCCCCGCCCGCCAGTCAATCGTAACGTGCGTAAAAGCAGGATTCGGGTAAACCACTACTCCTGAAATATTGGTGAGATCCGGCATTCCTACACAGGTTTCCTGCAGAGTGTGACACAGCGTATCGCTGTTACATGTGTTGCTTACCACGAGACATACTTGTAGGTTGATGGGGCTACTGGTATTCAGCATTAAGGTGGGTGTTGTGTAAACAGACGTGCTACCGCCGGCTGCAAAGTCGGTAACCTTCCATAATAATTGGGTATAACCGGATGATGAATGCGTAATTTTAACAGAGTCACAGTTACCGATAATGTTAGCGCTACCCAGAGGTCCGAAGGATGCTACGGAAATGTAAGCGCTGTCAGGAGTAACATTAACGGTTACTTGTCCCGTGTCGCAAAGCGCAGGGTTTCCGTTATCACACACCCGGTACCAGAATGTCTCTGAGCCATTAAAACACTTCTGATGCATAAATTTTACTTGCGTACAGTTGCCGCCAATAAGCTGGGCATAGGGCGAGCCCCACACGGTATCAAGGCAAAGCGCGTTGCCGTTGGGATCCGTATCGTTACTCAGCAGATTCAGATTGGCGCTTGTTCCCTGCTGCACGGTGAACTGATCATTTACCGCATTCGGTGCAAGATTAGACGGTAATAGTGTGATGGTTACCGTACCTGTATCGCATAAAACAGGGGAGCCGTTATCGCATACAACATATTGCAAAACCACCGTAACGCCCAACCCGGGAGGCGTTGTGAGTTGTATGCTGTTGCAACTGATTACGGAGGCGCCACCTGCCCCCCATACACTCGTTACGCAAAGTGTGTTGCCATCGGGGTCAACATCATTGAAGGCCACATGAAAAATGTTGGTTTGCCCCGCAGTATCCGTATAGTTGTCATCATTAGCAATGGGTTTGTTGTTAACTGGCGTTATGTTGGTTACATTGATAATTTTACAAGTCGTGTGACTGCCGCCGGCATTTGTAGCCGTAAGGCATACATTGTAGTTTCCGTTTGATGTATATACATGCGATGGGTTTTGTTGTGTTGATACCGGAGAACCATCGCCAAAGTTCCATGACCATGCTGTGGGATAATTATCGCTGGCATCGGTGAAATTCACCAAACCGCCGCTGGTATTAACCCAGTTAAAGTTTGCAACCGGAGCATTGGGCGGTATCATACTCCATGAAACTGTGCGCAGATTACCGAGCGAGTCGTAATCGAATGATACCGCGCTGCCTTTGGTTTCTTTAGTAAGGTAGGTGTATCGAAGGGTGGTGTTAGTATTGTTAGATACCGTACTCCAGGGTGAAAATGAAAACACTTTTACTTCAATTTGTGTAGTAGTATTCTCTATGCGCTTGTTGCGCAGGCACTTGTAAGTACCCAGTGGCGTCTTCACAGCGCCCCAGCCATCCACCGTATCGGTGTAAGTGCCAGAAATAGTAAAACGAACCTGATGCACAGACGGCTGCCCCACCTGTGAACCGGAAAATGTTTTTTGCAGGTAAAAACTTCCACTGAAATTCGTGCCGTAATTCATCGGTAACTGATAAATATCGGGTTTAGTGCTATACTCTGCTGCAATTGTATTTCCTGGAACCACCTGCCCTTCAAAACCCTCCAAAATCAGTTTATTGGTTGTAGTGTTGGTAAGTAAAAAATTAATACCATCAAGAGTAGTAGCAGCATCGGCTTGGGGGCATGTGGAGAGCTGCGATGAAGTAGGGTTGCGATACTCTACGGTATCGTAGCGGTATAGGGTCAGATTGCTGAAGTCGTAAATCTGGTTGGGTCCAGGATTGCCGTAGTTCACCGGCGGAAGCGGCAGGGTGTCAATCGCAATGCGTTGTTGCGAGGGAGGCACGGGCACATCGCTCAGGGTAAAACTTATTGGCGTTTGTGCCCTAATAAACGAGATAATTGTACCTGTCATAATAAGCGTACAAACTCTCATAGAGCGATATTTTAATGCTAAGTAAATATTTACCTGCAAAATTTTCATAATTCATTCAAATGAAACCTGCCCGATGTTAATAACCGGTAACCGGCTTAAATACTAAAAGGCAGGAGCAGTACAATTAACTAAGCGGTAATAGGGCTATAGTGATGCGGGGTTACCCGGCTAATAATTACGGCAGGTTTTGCCCATCTTCCCAATCTGCCGTTTTACGGGCTAAGGTGTTAACAAAGTTCTTCATCTCCTCCATGACCATCGGGTTGCCTGTTGCCCGCACGTATGCCTCGGTCATGCTTAGTAACGATTGAAAGTAATGTGCGTGCATTTCATCGGTGCTGAGTTGGTTGGTCCAAAGGTCAATGCGCATGGTTTGTTTTTGCAGCGTATCCCACATACTCAGCATAATGCACTTGCAGTCGCGCAGTTGTTGGTCTTCGGTGTCAGAAGCGCTCCATTTTATATCCACCGGGTAGTTATTCTCATCCAGACCTACTTTAAAGCGTATCTCGGAGTATCGTTTAATTTGGCTCATGTTAATCGTATTTTTAAAAAAAAACGGCATGCAAATATGCTGCATGCCGGGCGAATCTGATTGTATGACTACAAAATCAAAATGCGTTTAATAGTTGACGCATCGCGTTCCAGGAGCCGCCATCCACGGCAAAGGCAATGATAGCCCACACCAAAAACAAGAAAGGCAACAATATGGTGCGCTTAAACCAACCGGTTTCGTGTTTCACGTGCATGAAAATACCCATAATATAAACCACTTTAACCACACTCATCACTGCCATAAACAGGTTAAGGAGTAATTTGGGTCCACCGCCATTGGGATATATCTTGTCGTATATCATGGCAGCGCCAACTTCTACCACAGTTACAATGGCGAGAATGATGATGGTTTTGAGTACTGATTTTTTACCTTCATTGTACTCCTGCTCTGTCCAGTGCAGGTGACCTTCGGTGGGAACTTCAAAGTTCATAGTGTAATTATTTATGTGAATGTTACAATTTATAAGAGGTAAAAACAAAGGAACACATACACCCAAACGAGATCCACAAAGTGCCAGTAAAGCCCAATTTTCTCAACCATTTCATAGTGCCCCACCCGCTCAAAGCGTCCATTGGCTGTGGCAATAGCTAACCAGGTATTTAATACCACCCCACCAAACACGTGCATACCGTGAAATCCGGTTATAACGAAAAACAACTGCCCGAAGTTGGTGATTTTGGTAACAGGTGTGGCTGTGGTTGGGGTCATACCTTCGTGAATCAGGTGCGTCCACTCCAGATATTGGCAATAGATAAACAGGATGCCGCAAAATATAGTCGGTATCAGGTATTTTATCACGCCGTATTTATTCATGCGGTACCCCTCCTGCACAGCGCGCACCATAGTCCATGAACTGACAATAAGGAGAAATGTCATGAATGATACAAACACCAGAGGCGCCTTCACACCGTGAAAAATGTCAATAGGGATAGAAGAGAAAACCTCAGCGGGGTTTGGCCATTGATCTGCCTGAGCAAAGCGAAGGGCTGCGTAAGCAATCAGGAAAGAGGCAAACGTGAATGTATCAGAAATCAAAAAGTACCACATCATGATTTTGCCGTAGCTGATTTTGAACGGTGAGCGTCCGCCGCTCCACAGCTCTTTTACAGATACCGGCTCATCGTGTGCGTGTTGTACGGCTGCTTGCGTCATTTCGTAAAGGTTTAGCTTTAAGGGTTAGTGATAATTTAGCAAAAAAAATATATACAAATATACCCAAACTCCGTCTATGAAGTGCCAGAAAGATGTGAGCATTTCCATATTGAGCAGGCGCTTGGGGTTGATGATGTTGCGCAATTCAAAGAGAGGATCGTTACGGGTACGAAAAGCATTCACCAGAAAGAAAAGCGTTACAATTAACCCTGCTACAATGTGCAGACCGTGCGCTGCGGAAATTACATAAACAAACTGTCCGGAAATATTACCGGTGATAGGCATTCCCATGGCGGTGAGTATTTTCCAACCGGCGTATTGCAGAATGAGAAACACTACCCCCATCGCAAATGCGGCTGCCAGTAAGAAACGAAAACTTTGAAATTTTCCGTTGCGATAGCTACGCAGCGAGAAGTGCATAAGGATGCTTACGGTAATAACAGCAACTGTGCTGAGTGCAAAAATCCATGGTAAGCGAAAGTTTTCCCAGGTTTGGTAATCGCCTTTCTTAACCAGCAATGCGCTGGTGAGCGCGGCAAAAAACATAGCCATAGATGCCATGCCCAGCCACAATGCAAATTTTTGCGGATGAATACCGGTGTACTCGGTTTTTTCTTTCAGATATTTTTTATCGGGAACAAACACATCCATATTTCCTCAATTTTTACAGTTTACCGAAAAGCATAGCAAGTTGCGTTAGGGGTAGATAAGCAAAAGAACCGAACATCACGGCACGAGCGGTAGTTATGTCACAATTTTTATGATGCTTTAATGCGAGATAAAACATGCAGAAACCCGTTAACAGTATTGCAAAGTTTGACCAAAATCCCACCATTCCTAACATGTATGGCAATGTTGAGATTACGAGTAGTAAGGCGCTATAAACCACTATCTGCATAGCGCTTGCCTTGCTGCGGCCTTCTGCGCTGGGCAGGAGCATAATGCCGGCTTTCAGATAATCATCGAATTGAACCCAGGCAATGCTCCAAAAGTGGGGAAACTGCCAAACAAATTGTATGGTGAAAAGCAATACGGCTGCAAAATCAATGGTGCCTGCTGCACACACGTAGCCAATCATAGGTGGCAAAGCGCCAGGTATAGCACCTACAAATACAGCTATAGGATGTACACGTTTAAGCGGTGTGTACAGAAACGCATAACTGATGAGCGATAGTGCCGAAAGTACACCTGCTAAAGCGTTAAAATGGATGGTTATTAATAAAATACCTGAAACACCCAGAGCGCCGGCTATTAGTATGGCTTCCGTCACCGTCATGCGATTTGCCGGTAATGGGCGCTGCGAGGTACGGGTCATTAATCTGTCAATATCGCGTTCTAATATTTGATTGAGTGCGTTAGATGCTCCTGTAACAAGCGCTCCGCCCAAGGTAAGCCATAGCACCGATGCCCAACTCACGGTACCGTTTACGGCAAATAAATACCCTACCACAGCCGAAAAAACCACCAGTACACTCAACCGGAATTTTGTGAGCATGGCATAATCACTCACCTTAGCGGAGAGGTAACTGCGGCTTGTGGCTATGGTATTAACAGACATTTACAGTGCATTTTATTTTTAGTGGTGCGACACCTCGCCGGGTTTTAGCGGCTCAGTTTGCGGAATAAACTCTCTGCCATTGGCGCCATAGTCGTATGGCCAACGGTGTACGGTAGGAATTTCACCGGGCCAATTGCCATGTATTCGTTCAACAGGAGCGGTCCACTCTAATGTGGTTGCGTTCCAGGGGTTAGCGTATTCATAACCATCGTTTGCCTTTTCACCTTTTACCTTGCGACCTTTGAATATGCTGTAGAAGAAGTTAACCACAAACAAGAGCTGCCCCAGGAAAACTATTATAGCTGCAACACTGATAAAGGCAGCCAGGTGATTGAAGTTATTGAACGTTTCAAAGTTGGCATACGTATAGTACCTGCGGGGCAAACCGGTCATAAAGTGCATTGGAAAAAATATGGCATAACCGCCAATTAGTGTAATGTAAAAGTGAATTTGTCCCAATGTTTCATTCATAAACCTTCCATATAATCTAGGAAACCAATGATAAACACCTGCGAACATACCGAAAAACGCAGCTACTCCCATCACTATGTGAAAGTGTGCAACAACAAACATGGTATCGTGCAGTTGGATGTCAACAGCAGAGTTTCCGAGAAAGATACCAGTTAAACCACCTGTAATAAACATCGATACAAATCCAATGGCGAAAAGTGCAGCGGTTGACAAACGAATACTGCCTTTCCATAAAGTACCAATCCAGTTAAAAGTTTTAATTGCAGAGGGGATTGCAATTAAAAGCGTAAACAATGTAAAGATGGCGCCCAGGTTCGGGTTCATGCCGGTTACAAACATGTGGTGTGCCCAAACGATAAATGAAAGCACTAAAATGGCGATGATGGAAAGCACCATCGCTTTGTAACCAAATATGGGTTTACGGCTGTGTACGGATAGCACTTCTGATACAAGACCCATTGCCGGAAGTATGATAATGTAAACCTCTGGGTGGCCTAAGAACCAAAAGAGGTGTTGAAACAGAATAGGAGAACCACCTTTGTAGCCGAGTAGTTCACCGTTGATGACAATATTATTAAGATAAAAGCTGGTATCGAGCAGGCGGTCAAATTCCAGCAACAGACAACCGGCTAATAAAGCAGGAAAAGAGAGTATTCCTATGACAGCCGTGAACATAAGCGCCCAAACTGTCAGCGGCATACGCCACATACTCATACCTTTGGTGCGTAAATTTAGTACGGTGGCTACGTAGTTAAGCCCGGCAAGAAGTGCAGATACGATAAAAAGTGACATGCCTAAAATCCACAAATCAAAGCCAAGTCCGGAGCCGAGGTTTACACCCGTATCGCGAAGTCCGTTAAGAGGCGGGTAAGCTGTCCAACCTCCCGATGCCGGACCGGTTTGAATAAAAAACGAAAACAACAGCACCACGCTGGCGGCAAAAAAGAACCAATAAGAAAGCATATTGATGAATGGCGATGCCATATCCCGCGCACCCACCTGGTATGGAATTAGGAGATTGGCAAATGTACCGCTAAGACCACCGGTGAGCACAAAAAATACAAGGATGGTACCGTGCATGGTCACCAGCGCGTAATAGAATTCATTGGTAATTTTACCCCCCTCGGCCCATTTACCCAAAAACGTTTCCAGAAAAGGGAAAGTTTCGTTTGGCCATCCGAGTTGAAGGCGAAAGAGTACAGAAAGCAATCCGCCTACCACCCCCCAAAACATTCCCGTGATGAGGAACTGCTTGGATATCATTTTGTGGTCCTGGCTAAAAATGTACTTGGTCAGGAAGGACTCTTCGTGATGGTGCGTGTCATGTCCATGTACATGTGCATGATGTTCGGTTTGTACATGTTCAAGAGTTTGCGCGGTTTGCATAGTTACAGATTTATAGGTTATCAAATATTACCGGGTTAACATAGCAGTTTTAACAGGTTCTGCTGGCTGAGGAGATGCAGGTGCTTCTTTAGGGGTCATTGTACTGTAAACTGGAGTTTGGTTTTTAAGCCACTCATCATATTCACGTTGAGTTACTACTACTACCTCTTTTTGCATACCGTAGTGACTTTTGCCGCACAGTTCAGCGCAGGCGAGTTCGTATTTAAAGGTTTTCCAGCGGGGCTCTCCGGTTTCAGGATTTATGGTTTGCCACCAGGGCTGTGTGCTGAGGTATTGACGCATTTCTTCGGTGGTCATAGTGGGTACAAAGTAAAACTCAGTAGGTATTCCCGGTACAGCATCCATCTTTACGCGGAAGTGAGGTAGGTAAAAACTGTGCAGCACGTCCAGAGCTCCTATTTTAACTAACACCGGGCGGTCTTTTACCAAGTAAAGTTTGTCAGCCATGAAATCATCGTGACTTCCTTTGTCGGTCCAATCAATACCCAACTCGTTGGTAGGGCTGATATGTTCCTTATCAATAACCCTTTTACCAAACTTGTTATCTTGACCGGGGTAACGGATAATCCAATTGAATTGCTTGGCTGTAACCTCTACTACCAGAGCATTTTTGTCGCGGGCTTCCACATTAAAAATCTTAAACCATTCATACATCCCGAAAGCGATTAGGAAAGTTAACACCACTGCGGGTATTACGGTCCACACCACCTCCAGGGTATTATTATGCGGATAAAAATATGCCTTGTGACCGAAACTTTCGTTGTAGCGGTAGGCGAAGTAGAAAAGTGCTGCCTGAGTAACACAAAAGACAGCTACGGTAATTATGGTAGTAATGTTGAATAAACGGTCTGTAGCAATACCATGCAGCGAAGCAGATTTAGGCAACATCACGGGGGCTAACTCTTTGTACGCGAAAGCTGAGCCAGCAAACATCAATACCAGGAAGCCAATGAGGAGGTAACCATTAAGCCGGCTTTGTTGTATGTAATCAAACTTGCCTTTCAACTCAGCCGAAATTTCACTGGCTTTGGCCACCAGCACCAATACCACAAAAAGTAACACCAGTATTATAAAACTCAGTAGGACTGTCATATTTAAAATATTTTTAAATTAACAATTATGCCCATGTAACAGTTAAACGTTTACACTCTTCCAGATAGGGGTCGTTTTCCACAATCAGGTTTCGCTTGCTCAGCCGGCTGAAGCAGAAATACAAGAATAAGCCCAAAAAGCCCGCAAAAATCATCAATTCGCCCAGGCCGATTGTAGCGAAATGTGCTGTAGCATGACTATGGGAGCCATGTGACTCATGTTTTGGTGCATGAGCAGGAGCCGCAGTGTTTTGCAGATGAACATCTGCATGCGAAGGAACATCAGAGGTTGGAGCTTTTTCTGCGGGAGCGTTGTGTTCACCGTGAACTTCGGCTAAAAGAGTGAACCGCTGCGAAACGGACGAGTGTCCGCCTCCGTGATGACTGTCATGAGTGGCTTCGCGCACTACCGGCTCAAATGCCGTATAGTTGAAAAAGTCAATATAATGACCAAAAAATAACAGAGCAGCGCCAAAACCTATCATTTTAAAATTGCGCTTTGCACTGCGCTTAATCAAAAACAACAGCGGAAACAAAAAGTTGATGATCAGCGATAAGAATATGGTGAATTTAAAATAACCGGTATTAAAGCGTTTAACCCAGAAATTCGTGTCTTCGGGTATGTTACCGTACCACTGCAGCATGAACTGCGAAAACCACAGGTAAGTCCAAAATATAGAGAAACCAAACAGGAACTTCCCCAAATCGTGTATATGATTTTCGTTTACTGCTTGCAGGTATCCCCTTGACTTTAAGAAAATAACCAACAGGATAGACATAGCCCATCCGGCACACCCGTAACTGGCAAAATTGTACCAGCCAAACAACGTGGAGTACCAGTGGGGGTCTAAGCTCATCACCATATCCCAACTAACAAATGACTCCGTGACCGCAAATACCACAATAAACAAAGCGGATAGCAATTTTGACTGTTTGTAAACTTTCGGGTCGATTTGATTCTTCTCGCCAAAAAACTTATCAAATGCATACGACAATGCCGCCCAAGCGATTGCATATATCAAAACACGAGCCACCCAAAACGGAGGGTTAAAGAAGATATGCTTGTTGGTGTATTTTTCATTGTGATGATCGTGCAGTATATGTTTTACGTGGTCGTATAAGTTGTGCCAACCGAGTAAGCCAGTAATAAGTGTAAATAGCAGCAAAAAGCCGCCTATCATAGAAAACGCCCCCATAGAAATGAGAACGCGTTTAATGAGCGTATGCCAACCGCCATAAGCTAACTGTGCAGCAGCTACAATAAACAGCCCGAACAGCGATATGCCGGTAAAATAATATGTATTCAACAGTATATTACTCCAAAAGCGTGCATGCCCGTTTTCGGGATTAAAAATGTAAACAAGAAGTAGCCCGACAATTCCAACACCCATCATTATGTGGAGTGCTTTGCGGATACCAGCTGTAAACTCAAATTTTTCGTTTGTAGTTACTGTGGTTGTTTGATGAGATCCCATTTATTGCGGTATAAATTTGGTGAGAGAAAATATTATTTTACTGTAACATTTGTAACATTGGCAGCTACCGGCTCAATGCCTGCTAATTTTTTAATGTAATGAATAAGTTGCCAGCGCTCGTTCACCGTCAGTTGAAAACCGTACCCGCCCATCATGCCTTTACCGTAGCTGATGCTGTAAAACATGTGACCATCCTTGATTTCTTTCAGGCGGGCAGAGTATGCGGGTGGTCTTGCCGTATAGGGGCCATCCCCGCCGCCGGGAAGCTCTACAATCTGACCGTTACCCTCGCCTTTTTCTCCATGGCATACTTTGCAGTTAATTTCATAAAGACGTTTTCCTTCGGCTAAATTTTGCTCAGTTGGCTCCAATGGATTTTGCATGTTGGCTGCAGCATAATCATACTCCTGTTGCCATTTATCGGGCGAAAAGGTGAAATGATTTTTTGCCACATAACTAAGCAGGTATGCCGAGTTGGTCTTGATTTTGGGGTCGTTAGGGATATATCCGTAGGGAATAGTACCCGGCACAGGTTTACGGGCACTCATTGCATAACCTTCAGGTGTTGGTATGTTACTCTCTGCATATGTTTCATAAGCATTGCTGTATGTCATGTCAGGCATGTAAATGGCGCCTGTCTCATCTTTCCCCGCCCGACTGCATGATACCAGCCATGCAGCGGCTATCAACGCGATAGGAAAAATCTGTATGAATTGTTTTTTCATTGGTATAACGTATGTTTCAGTTTTTAAAGTTGTTCATCAGGGGTAAAAACTCTGTCTTTAACTTCTACGGCTCCTTCCTTCCGGCATACTTCCTTCAGCTCTGCAATTTGCGCTTCATTCAAGTTTTCAGCGTTGAATACAAGGGCAAATCTGTCGTCAGTCGTGCGTTTATCATAAATACGCGGTACACGGCCCGGCCATAATTTGTTGCGCACTAAATACGTAAGGGTCATGCCCCAGGCAGCAAACAATACCGTCATTTCAAAAGTTATAGGTATAAATGAAGGAACCGGCCAATAAGGTTTACCTCCAAAATTGATGGGGTAGTTAGTGGTCATCACCCAGGTCATGAAAGACAAAGCCAACGTTGCACCTGTGGCGCCAAACATGAAACCCGCCGTGTGCAGGCGTGTTTCTTTGAGCCCGAGTGCATCTTCTAACCCGTGAACCGGGAAAGGCGTTAAGCTGTCGTATATTTCAATGCCTTTATGGCGGATGTGTTCCACGGCATGCAGATACACCTCTTCGTGGTCCCACAAGCCCACCACAAATTTATTCGGAAGTGTCGTTTCAGCCATATATGATGTTTATTTTATATTCAAATTAATCTTTATTAAATGCCCCCCGTAAAATAAAGCCGCCGTGTGTAGCGCCTTCCGCTTTGGCACGCTCGGCTTTGGCCACTTCAGACGATGTACGGAAGATGGACTTCACTTCGGCAATCGCAATTACGGGGAAGAAGCGGGCAAACAACAAAAACAAGAACAGGAACAAAGAAAGAGACCCCACATAAATTCCCCAATCCACCCAAGTTGGTGAAAAATACGCCCAACTACTCACCAGAAAATCATCGGCAAGCGAAGTAACGATAATCACAAAGCGCTCAAACCACATACCGATATTCACGAAAATGGAAAGTATGAAAGTTACGTAAACGTTCCTGCGCATGCTCTTAAACCAATATAACTGAGGTGATATAACATTGCAGCCCATCATCCACGCATATGCCCAAAAATACTTGCCGAGAGCACGGTTATAAAAAGCAAATTGCTCATACAGGTAACCCGAGTACCAGGCAATAATCATTTCGGTTATGTAAGCAATACCCACAATTGAGCCCGTAAGCACAATAATTTTGTTCATCGACTCAATATGGTTAATAGTGATGTAATCTTCTAACTTAAATACTTTTCGGGTAATCAGCATGAGGGTCTCTACCATGGCAAATCCCGAGAAGATGGCTCCAGCCACAAAATATGGAGGGAAGATAGTAGTGTGCCATCCGGGTATAACCGATGTAGCGAAGTCAAACGATACGATAGTGTGTACAGAAAGTACCAGCGGGGTTGATAAGCCGGCAAGTACCAGAGCGAGCGACTCAAAACGTTGCCATTGTTTGGCAGTACCTTGCCAGCCAAATGCCAGAATATTGTAAATCCATCTGCGAAGTTTTCCTTTTGAACGGTCACGGATGGTTGCAAAATCAGGCATAAGCCCAGAGTACCAGAAAAGCACAGAAACTGAGAAGTAAGTAGAAATCGCAAATACATCCCATAAAAGAGGAGAGTTGAAGTTTACCCAGAGCGGTCCGCGAGTGTTGGGTAGCGGAAAAATGAACGGGGCATCCCACACTCGACCCATGTGAAATACCGGGAACATACCGGCACAGATAACTGCAAAGATGGTCATGGCCTCTGCAGCGCGGTTAATACCGGTGCGATACCGCTGGCGAAAGAGCAACAAAATGGCAGAGATGAGGGTTCCGGCGTGTCCGATACCGATCCACCACACAAAGTTGGTAATGTCCCAAGCCCAGCCGATGGTTTTGTTAAGCCCCCAGGTACCGATACCAAACCACACCGTCCAGAACAAACAGAAGACAAAGTACAAAGTGCCGGCTCCGGTAATTAACGTGGCAATCCACCAGGTGGGCGAATTGCGCTCTGTTGGCGCCACCAGATCATCGGTGATCTTGGTGTAATTTTTATCCATCCCGTTGATTAGCGGCTCCCGAAATTCAGATTCGTATGCGTGCATTTTATGTTTTGTAGTTTTTTAGTTTATATTATTAAAAAGAACGCTGTTTCAATGGTAGTGGCAAATAACTTCTGTTATCTGCCGCTCTGATTATCAAACTTGCTGCCCGAAATAGTCGAGCCTTTCATATTTCTTTTTCTCGGAACGGTTACGTACTTGCGTAAGGTACAGCACATTCGGCATGGTGTGTATTTCCTCAACTACTCCAAAAGCTCTGGAGTCATTAAATGCTTCGTACACCTTGCTGGATTTATCGTTGCGGTCGCCAAAGGTGATACAGCCGGTAGCGCATGCGGTTTGGCAGGCCGTGGTTGCCTCTCCATCGGCTAATCTGCGCCCTTCTTTTTTCGCTTCAAGTTTCGCAACCTGAAGGCGTTGAACACAGAAAGAACATTTTTCCATCACACCACGGGAGCGAACCGTAACATCGGGGTTGAGAACCATGCGCGCCAACGGCTCATGTTGCGCTAAGGTTGCTTCGCTGAGGGGCCAATCGTTAGAGGTATGCCAGCGGGCATCAAATGCATCGGCTGCCTGATAATCGTACCAGTTGAACCTGCGCACTTTGTAAGGGCAGTTATTGGCACAATAACGGGTACCGATACAGCGGTTGTACGCCATTTGATTAAGACCCTCACTGCTGTGATTGGTGGCGGCAACAGGACATACGTTTTCACATGGAGCGTTGTCGCAGTGTTGACATAACATCGGTTGCAACACTACATCGGGGTTTTCCATTTCTCCGGTAAAATAGCGATCGATCCTCAGCCAGTGCATTTCGCGGGCGCGAATAACCTGGTCTTTACCCACAACCGGTATGTTGTTCTCAATGTTGCAAGCCACTACACAAGCACCACACCCTGTGCATGAGTTTAGGTCAATTACCATTGTCCAATGGTGGCCGGGCTTATCGTGTTCGTAATAAAGAGTTACGAGCTCTTCCATAATGTGCTCTCGGTCCTCGTTACCGGCACAGAATTTTTTCCCTTGTAACTCACTTTCGATGTACTCTGGGAGGGTGGTTTCTTTTACAATTTTACGCGTTTTAATACCCCCCAGATCTTTAAGTGTAATGTTGAAGTGTGTTTGCGTTATGGCAAGCTGTGCGGTATCTTCAGTTTTTATTAGCGATGCTTTCGCGATGTTGGTATAGTTTTTACCTGTGAACGAAAGCATGGGATATACATTCTTACCTACTTTCAGTTCATTGTATTCGGTGGCAGAGCGTCCATAGCCAAGAGCAACACCCAGCGTATTTTCGGCAGTACCGGGCACAGCTACTACCGGTAATTCTACAGTTTTACCATTAACGGTTAGCTTAGCCACAGCATGGCGCTTTTCTTTAAAATGTGGGTCAATATTATAGCCGTTGTCGTTGTAAAATTTAGGGCTTACGATGATGTAGTTGTCCCAGGTTACCTTTGAAACGGGGTCAGGCAACTCCTGTAAAAAAGGGTTGTCAGCCCAGTATCCATCACCAATGGCAACTGTTTCATAAAATTTTACCTGCAACTCGCCAAGCGATGAGGCATAGGCACTAACAGCTCCAAGAGCATCTGTTTCACCAGCAGGATTGTAACTGGCAGTACCGCTTGCGGGAAATTCGAATTCTCCATCGTGCACCACATTATCCCAAAATGCCCAGAAACTGTTATAAGTATTTTGCTTACTGTAATAATTGGTTTGCCAGTAGTTTTGCAAATAATCGTAATACGTACCGTTTATACCACTCCATTTCATGAGTGTTTCGGCAAACGGCCGGGTATCAAATAATTTTGAAATGGTGGGTTGAATGGTGTTGAGAATGCCTGATTTTGCCTCCGCATCGCCCCAGCTTTCGAGCCAGTGATTGTCGGGGAGCACATAGTTGCATATCATCGAGGTTTCATCAACCCGATTAGCAAAAGATACGGTAAATACTTTCTTGAGCGCATCAGCAACACCCGGTATAGGAGCGTTGTAAACAGGGTTAGCATCGTAGATGAGAACCGCACCTATGCTACCATCGTTTATACCGTTTACCAGTTTGGTAATTGACTCGTCCGAGCCCTGCTTGGTGTTGATAGTACGACTCCAGGAAATAGTATTTCCGTAGTTACCCAGCTTGGCATTAATGGCATTAACCAGCAGTTGTACGTTCACATCATTAGAGCCACAAACTACGAGCGAGTTACCAGCGGCAGCAGATAATTCCTCAGCCACCTTAGCTATTTTAGGATTTTTGGCTGAGCCGCCGGCAACAATTACGTTGTACAAGTCAACAACCGCATTTAGTTCATCGGATGGCTTTACCACAATACGCGTATCGGCCTTAAAGCCGGTAATAGTGGGTACACTTTCTATTTGTATGTGGCGGCTCATTGTTGACTTAGAGCCCTTAACCTTGCGGGTAGTGGCGTAGTCAGCGCTGAATTCTACCGGAGAGAGCCATGTACCTAAAAAATCGGCACCAATACCTACGATAACTTTCGCTGCTCCAAAATTATATGAGGGGATAGAGCGCTTTCCAAAACTTTTCTGGTTGGCATCTAAGATGCCGGAGTAAGAAATAGCATCGTATATCAAATGCTCAAATTTCCCACCCAGCTTACTACCATATATATTGATGAGTGATAAGAGAGAAGGCGAAATGATGGTAGATGAAAAGAGGACGATTTTGCCTGAGATAGAGCTTAGCTTATCCCCTATTTCTTTGTCGGCTTTTTCCCAGGTAATATTTTCAGGTTTACTACTTCCTGAGTTTCGTAAAGGATTTTTGTAACGCGCCCCGTCGTATAAGCTCAACACACTGGCCTGTGCGCGGGCGCTGGTTCCTCCTTTACTGATGCGGGCATCTTTCTTGCCTTCTATTTTGATTGGGCGGCCTTCGCGGGTTTTAACTAAAACTGCATTATATTCTCCACCCTGCCACATCGTAGTTGCGTAGAAATTGGGAATACCCGGTGTAATTTCTTCCGGACGCCACACATATGGGATGCTCTTGCGCACGGGCATTTCGCAACTTGCCGCAATTACAGCCGCTGTGGTGCTGTAACCAAGCATTTTCAGGAAATCCTTGCGGCTGGATTTGCCGTTAATAATCGGCTCGGTTATAGAATGAAGGGCGGGTAATTCCTCGCTGAATTCCTTATCAGCCGAAGCTGTAAATCCTTCCAGTTGCTCTTTCTCTTCTATTCCTTTCCAGTATGCTTTCATTTATGTGGATTGAGGTGGTTTGTATAAGTATTAATAATGACAACGCTGGCACTCTGTACCGCCTATTGTCTCTACGGTTACTTTGCTCAATTTTTTGTTTTTCAGATCCTCGTGGATTTTTTCATAGGCAGAGTAATAGTTATTGGAGGCGAACTGCACTTCGGTTTGACGGTGGCAGTTGATACACCATCCCATCGAAAGCGGTGAGTATTGGTAAACCTCCTCCATGGTTTCGATGGGTCCGTGGCAGGTTTGGCATTGAACTTTACCGACATTTACGTGTTGGGCATGATTGAAATACACATGATCGGGTAGGTTATGAATACGCACCCACTCAATGGGTTTTGGCGTCTTGGAGTAGGTTTGTGATTTTGAATCCCATCCCACGGCTTCGTAAATTTTAGCTATTTCCTCAGTACCATATTTGGGCCCTTTCTGAATGTTTTTATGACAATTCATGCATGTATTCACCGAAGGAATATTGGCATGTTTACCCTTATAGGCACTTCCGTGGCAATATTGGCACTCAATTTTATGTGTACCGGCATGTAGGGCATGAGAAAATTTGATAGGTTGTGTGGGTTGATATCCTTGCTGGCGCCCGAGGTGCGTACCCCAGTCCACTGCTGCGTAGCCAACTAATACAATGCCTATCAGTACAAAAGCCGTAATCCACTTGGGTCTTTTCCAGAAGGGTATTTTACTTTCCTGAACCACCTCTCCGTTTTTCTCGGCAACAAGACGGTCCAGTTTATTGGTGATGCCGATAAGTATGGCTACTAGAACTACCAGAAAAAGAGCAAAAATCAGTAAAGTGGTGTTAGATCCACTCTCTTTGGGTGGCTCACCCCCGGCTGGGGTTGAGATTTTTGTCACATCAGGAGCTGCTCCAAAGTCAGGGTTTTCAACATAAAGGAGCATCTTGTCAATATCCTCATCTTTCAATGTAGCAAATACGTTCATGGCAGAGGGGCGGCTGTTTGCCATGTCCATAGCGTATTTGTAACCGGCATTGACGGGATCATTCCAGTTTTTTATCCAAACGTAGAGCCATTGTTTTCCTGTTTTTCCCTTGAATTCACCCGCTGCCTCCCATCGGGCTGTTACTCCCATTAAAGCTGGACCGGTACCATCAACTTTTGGATTATGACAAGCAGCACAGTTGCTTTTAAAAAGCGCCTTACCCTCGTTCCACTTAGCTTTGTCAATCTCAGCAGTAGCGTTAAAGGCGCTCAACATGAAAAATATAACGGGTATAAACTTAAGTGCGAAAAGGGTACGGATACACGGGCGGTGAGGTGAAGTCATCCTGAAACAAATTGTCATGGAATTGTAAAAATGCGGCGCAAATATGAGTGCCGATAGGTAATTATCCAAAAAAAGTAAGATAATTTTTGAACGAGCGTTTGGTATTTGGAAAAAATACAAAAAATAAGATATAAGCCTTGCGCCCCAATGGTTTACACCACATTCACGGTTTCCGTTTAAGACAGAAAAAGCAGCCATGTGGATAAATTATGTTCCTTGAACAAGGTGTGTAAGAAAATTGTTTGGCGTATCAGGTTTATTTTTAACTCACAAAATGTGATAATTCAAACAGATACTAATCGTATTTTGCAATTTAAACAGGCACACAAAACTCCGCATGTATACCAACCACCCAATACATAGTGTTCAAGTAGATTAACCCGGCAAACAAAACTGCTAAAAACATCAGAGTACCGCACCATCCCATTTCATGAGATACATTCCCATTATTCGGGATATTTATGAAATGTAAATTTATTAAGGTAGCTAAACGCTTATTTAAAGGTTATGGGGTGCCCCCGCTGCCAGGCAATGCAAGGCAGCGGGGTCGGGCTTGCTCCGGGGTACGCTTTCGCTCCCGCCGCGCCCGAAAATTTTTTAGATTTTTCAAATGTGCGGGCGCGGCCGCTTCGCTCCGCTCGCGCCCTACGCATCCCTCACCCAACTGAGGCGTGCTGAAACTGCCATATCGCCCACATCGTTCAGAACCTTAGATAGCTATCCTAATTATCCCAAAATTGTCATTCGGTACAAATTTCTAATGACCGTCATTAGAGATTATCTGATACAAGATGTTGAAAACTAATAGGATACAACGCATCGTGCTCTGTTAAATTTGTCGTATTTTACGTAAGAAAATCTTACAACAAGATGGACTTCAAAATTGAGTTTACGGATAAAGAAATCTCTCCATGGGCAGGCATGGTTATGATGATTAAAATGCTTGAAAAAATGCGGTTTGATGAATGTATCGAATCGTTGGAGTTACCCGAACAAGGTAGCAACAGGGGTTATTCCCCTTTGCTGCTTATCAAACAGTTCATGACCGGCGTATGGTGTGGCGCAAACAGGTTTGAACATCTGGAAGTAACTCGTCAGGACGAAGTGATGCGGCAGTTATGGGGATTTAAAAGAATGGCGGGGCACAAGGCCTTTCAGCGTTTCTTTAACAAGTTTAATCAAGCTATCAATCAGAAAGTATTTACCGGATTATACCGGTGGTTTTTTAAGAATCTTCACTTCGACAATTTCACTTTAGATATAGATAGTAC
>JANWXI010000079.1 GCA_025057415.1 Chitinophagales bacterium | reverse complement strand
CTTTCCGCTCTGCGTAAAATAAGGGCTGCCGGAGCGCTTGCTCGGGTGAGGGATGTGAAGGGCGCGAGCGCAGCGAAGCGGCCGCGCCTGTACCGTTTAAAAAGAACCAACGCACAGGCGCGGCGGGAGCGGCAGCGAACCCCGTAACAAGCCCGACCCTGCTGCCTTGCATCGCCTGGCAGCAGGGGCACCCCCTGAACATTAAAATATTAAAAAATATTACTAATTGTGTTTTTTTAAGTAAGAGCTTCTGTTTGAGAAATTTTCAACATGCGCGGCAAGCATGCTTGAGGTTAATGTATAAAAATTTAATTTGCACGCGGCAACACATAAGGACACACTACGGTTGCCCGGCATAAGGATGGATATTTCAACTTACATCAGCGAGCTGCTGTATGAGCAGGATTGTGTGGTTATACCCGGTTTTGGCGGATTGGTATGTAATTATCGTCCGGCGGAGATACATCCGGTGACGCATGTGATTACTCCGCCGGGAAAATCGATTGCGTTTAACCGTTTGTTGCAGCAAAATGACGGACTGCTGATGAATTACCTTGCGCAGCGCGAGGGGATAACAGCCACAGAGGCGCTTTTGTATTTGCAGCGATGGGCAGATAATGCCAGGCGTATGTTGCAGGCAGGAGAGCAGGTGGTGCTGGCGCGCGTGGGTTCGCTGCATGCTGATGTAGAGGGGAATATTTTGTTTGAACAAGACCGGCAACACAATTACCTGCGCGAGGCGTATGGACTCAGAGCAATTTCGCCTGCTCCTATACTGCGCGGAAAGACGATTGGTTTTACTGAAAAATTCAGCCGTGATACAACAGAGTATGCACGGCCGCGCCGGCAATGGCGTTGGATAGCCGCTGTAGTGCTGTTGCTGTTTTTAATTGGTACTGCACAATTGATGTGGATGAATGTGACTTTTGATGCATTGAAACTGAACGAGGCAAGTGTTTTGCAACTTTTGCATCGGCTTACCGGAATTACTGAGCCGGACATACGGCCCATACCGGTATATGAAGGCGAGGATACATTGCGCGCTGTTCAGGCGGAGCAGGCGTTTGCCCCTGATACATTACCCGAAGATACGTACGATACAGTTCAGGAAACAACCGCTTTTGCCGGTAAGCCCGTATTTACCGACACGGTTACCGATGATGATGTACAGCCCAGATACTACATCATGGTAGGCGCGTATCGCGAGCCGAAAAATGTTGAAGCCGCTATACAGCGTTTACAACAGCGTTTTCCGGATTCGGTCATTTTAATAGAACGCGGTAGAAAACTCACCAAGCTGGGCTTTTATGCCGGCACTACGTATCGAGAGGCATTCGCCAAACTGCAACAGGCGTGGGAGGAGGACTCTACTTTTTGGCTTCTAAAAAAATAACAAGCTGTATTTTATTTATCCAATCTACATCACCAGTTTGTACGCTTACCCATAAACACTAAGAGGCACTATAGCGTTAACGGACTATCCTGCAAATAATTTATGAAATAAATATATATAATAATAAACTTATACGTAAAACGGATGAATGTTTGCAGTTTGAGTTGATGGCAGGGATAATTTGAGCATTAATATTACTTTCGCGCCCCGATGAATTGGACAGAGGAGATAAACAAACGCAGAACATTCGGGATTATCAGCCACCCTGATGCCGGTAAAACAACCCTCACCGAAAAGCTGCTACTTTACGGCGGTGCCATACAGGTGGCCGGAGCGGTCAAAAGCAACAAAATCAAGAAGACCGCCACAAGCGATTTTATGGAGATAGAGAAGCAGCGCGGCATTTCGGTGGCGACCTCGGTGATGAGTTTTGAATACCAGGGAAAAATCATCAACATACTCGACACCCCCGGACACAAGGACTTTGCCGAAGATACGTATCGCACCCTCACGGCGGTTGACTCTGTAATTATGGTAGTAGATTCGGTAAAAGGTGTAGAAGAGCAAACGCGCAAGCTGATGGAGGTGTGCGCTATGCGCAAAACGCCCGTTATTGTTTTTATCAATAAATTAGACAGGGAGGGCCGCGATCCGTTTGACCTGCTGGATGAGATTGAAAAAGAATTAAAAATCAGGGTGCGTCCGCTGAGTTTTCCGATAAACCGCGGTACACTCTTCAAAGGTGTTTATAATTTACACAAGCGTTATTTGAACCTTTTCAGACCCGGCTCGCAGCGCGTTTCGGAAGATGTAATACGGATAACGGATATACATGATACAGCGTTGGACCGATTGATAGGAGAGAAGGACGCAAACCAACTGCGCAGTGATGTGGAGATTGTGGAAACGGTGTATGACCCGTTTGATAAGGAGGCGTATTTGCAGGGAACTCTCGCTCCTGTATTTTTCGGTAGTGCTGTGAATAATTTTGGTGTGCAGGAGTTGTTAGAGACCTTTCTTGAAATAGCTCCGCCGCCGCGCGGCCGCGAAACCGATAAGCGATTTGTAGAGTCAACCGAAAGTAAATTCACAGGTTTTGTATTTAAGATACACGCCAACCTGGATCCGAAACACCGCGACCGAATCGCATTTTTGCGAGTGGTAAGTGGAAAGTTTGAACGGCACAAGTACTACCACCATGTACGCCTGCAAAAGAGCTTTCGGTTCAGCACACCGTTCAGTTTTATGGCGCAAAGCAAGAGCATAGTGGAGGAGGCATATCCGGGCGATGTGGTGGGTTTATACGATACGGGTAATTTCAAAATTGGCGATGTACTAACGGAAGGAGAAGAATTTCATATAAGGGGCATACCCAGTTTCAGTCCGGAGATTTTCAAAGAGTTAATAAATACAGATCCTTTAAAAAGCAAGCAACTGGAGAAGGGCATTACACAACTAACGGACGAGGGTGTGGCGCAGTTATTTACGCAGCAGCCCGGCAACAGAAAGTTTGTAGGCACGGTGGGAGAGTTGCAGTTTGAGGTGATTCAGTATCGCCTATTGCATGAATACGGAGCCAGTTGTAGGTTTCAACCCATAAATATGACTCGTGCATGTTGGCTACGTTCACGCGATAAAAAGAAGCTGGAAGATTTTATTCGCTTTAAACAAAGCTCAATCGTATATGATAAAGATGGGCATATCGTGTATTTAGCGCCCAGCGAATGGTTCTTGAAGATGGAGCGGGAAAACAACCCTGAGATAGAGTTTCACTTTAACAGCGAATTTAAAACGGAGCAGGTGTGAGTTATCCGAACAGTTTTTGCACGTGTTTGGCATCCTGAATTTTCATGCGTCCCGCAAGGACAAGTCGCAGTTCGCGTCGCGCCATGGCTTCCTCGTATTTACGAATTTCCTCCTCGGTTTCAGGAATGAGCGGAATGGCTTTTTTGGGTTTTCCGTTGCTATCGAGCGCCACGAAGGTGTAGTATGCCTCGTTGCACTTATAGCGGGTTTGTGAGGGGAGGTTTTCAGCCCAAACTTCAATGTGCGTTTCCATAGAGGTGTTGAACACACGGGTCACGGTGGCGGTAATGGTTACCACATCGCCCAATTTGATAGGGTTTTCCCAACTAACATGGTCAACACTGGCGGTAACGACAACCGAGTTGGTATGTTTACCCGCCGCGATAGCCGATGCGATGTCCATCCAGTGCAGAATTTTACCGCCGCGCAGATTGTTTAGTGCGTTCGTATCGTTGGGCAATACAATTTCGGTCATTACCGTGCGCGATTCTTTGGGTGTTTTGCCGTTCATTGTTTAGGTTTGGGTTTACCGTAATGATATTCGTACAGCGAAATAGTTTTACGATACAGGTTGAGCGAGGTGGTGCATTTCATGTTCTCGAGCGCCTCGCGTTTATTACTGGAAGAGAGTGACATTGAAGTGCCCGATAGACGCTCTTTATCTATTCCGTTATCGTAGAGAAATTTGATAATTTTCATGGCGCGCATCATTTCGGGACGCAGGAATCGCTTTCGTATTTTGTCGGGGTTAGTTTTGCGGAAGGTGGTAATAGAATCAATGAAATTAACCACACTGTCATCATAAGATTTGTTGTATTCTCCCTCGTCAGAAAAACCGTTTATCTGTATCTGAATGTCGGGGTTTAATTTTACCCAATGGAGCAATCGCCTCAGCTTTTGGAGATTATCGGGGCCTTCGAGATCTGTAATGTTGGGGCGATAAGTAAATACTGTTTCGTTGATGCTTTCGTCCACATCGGGTAATAGTGTATCCAAACCGAGACGCCTCCAGGTGGTGTCGCTAATAACGGTTATGGTAAGATGTGGACTTTCGCAGATATAATCCTTAGTGAATTTTCGGAGCGAGACAAGATCGGTAGAAGAGATGCTGTCTCCCAGGTTCAAAAAATAATCTTCGTTGGAGTATCGCCAGTATTTCGCTATCAAAAGTTCAGCGCCGGGTCCGTGCATAAGGTAATCATAAGCTTGTTTGAAGCGGATCTTGCCTACGTTCAGCATAGTTTCGTTCATTAGGGTATTGCTGATGTTTTTTAACTCGTTTACCAGCCAGTAGTATGTTTCTTCAAAACGTTCAGCAGAGGGTTCAACGGTGATTTTGAGAATGGAGTAATAGTTATTTCCGTCTATTTCTGTTTCAAAACGTCTGCAATCCATCTTGCGCAATTTGGCGTGCAGGTAGTTGTTTTGGTCATTTAGTATGGACTCCAATAAGTAACCGATATGGCCAACCCTAAGGTTGTTGTTTAGGCCCGGCAATTGCCAGTAAAAATGCAGTTCTGGCCGGGAAACATCAGCAAATACCGTATGCCTGGTGCTGTATATCATGGATCGCAGTGAGTACAAGCGGATGATTATTTCCTGATTAAATTCCGGTACCGGAATCTTTGCGATTGTGTTCTGCAACATATCAGATAACGCCCGGCTTCGGATATTGCCACACACTGCCAGCACAGCCGATTGAGGGGTGTAGTAGCGCACAAAAAATGAGTCAGCTGAAACACGCGATGTATTGACTATTTTATCGCCTCCGGTGATATCAAAACGCAAAGAGTCGAGGCGAAATAAATCACTGTGGATTAGTTTCATTAAACGTTTTTGGTAGTTGCCAATTGCAATTTTTTGTTCCTGTACAATAGATTCTTTGGCAGCATTGAACTCTGCTGTAGTGAACTTCATGTAAAACAGTGAGTCCGTTATCAGCTTTAATAAGGGCTGAATATGTGCAGCTGATGTGTTAAATTGATACACGGTGTGCTCGGGAGTAGTAAATGCATTAAACTGCACCTGTTGGTGGGAAATGCCGTGTGAATTTCTGGATAGACCGGAGGAAATCTTGGCAGCTGCGATGTTTTGTAGGATGTAAGCCACCCCGCGGTTGGTGTCGGTTTCGGTTAAGCTACCGCACCGAATAAACAGTGAGATTTGCACAGAGGGGGTGTTTTGCGTGGAAAGCACACAATCAAAACCGTTCAGCAGCTTGATGAAATGAAAATTACCCCGCTGATTATATTCATTAGCGTGCAGTAATAACCGCAGCCCGAGCAGGATAAGTACTGAAAAAAAACGCATTTGCCCGCAAATTTTGAAAATATGTTGATTTGTCACAATTTCGTACAAGCAAAAAATACTAAACGAATATGAAAAGAGCAAAATATGCTGGAGTAATTGTTGCAATGCTTTTCATGCTTGCTGGTTGCAACAAGTGTTACAGGTGCGATTTCGGTATAGATGGTATGCGTGATTTTTGCTCTAAAGATTTTCCTGACCGGACCGCAGGTCTCAAAATGACGATCAAGGACTACGAGAAACAAGGCATTAAGTGCACACCGCAGTAAGGTGGCGCCTTACCTTACTTTTTACAATTTACATACATTCAGGTTGTATTGTACAGCCAGCGATTATAGTTAAAGATAGCGCACCCAGCGGGCCAATAGTTGCTAACTTGTTTTGAATTGCAAATTGACGGGGTTTATATGGAGTAAATCATTTGCTTTTTGTATAGGATAATCTACACTAATCCATTCTGCTAATTTCCGGTAAACCCATACCGGATCTTTTTGCGAGTGTCGAATAGTTTTCAGCGCCATGGACCCAAGCGATTTGGATAATTTTTTTCCATCACTAGCTCTGAGCAGTGGATGATGGTAGAAATTCACTTTTGCAAAAGAAGACATGCCGGCTTTTTCGGCCAGGTAAAGTTGAGCGGCTGTAGAAGGAATCAAGTCGTTGCCCCGTACGATATGGGTGATGCCGTGTGCAGCATCCTCAGCCACCGAGAAAAGTTGATACGCCGGTAATCCGTCCGCACGCCACACGACAAAATGAGGAATTTGAGCTTGCAAATCCACTACCAACGCATCTTGCCAGCCATCTTGAATAGTGATTTTTACTGATGCGGTGTTCATTTTCCATGCAAAAGGCACTTCAGGTGTGCGGTCGTTGTAGCGCATTGCACAAAGGCATTGTATGCCTCGGGCAATTTGCGCACGCGAGCACGTGCAGGCATAGATAGTACCTGCTTGTTTTAAACTCTTTAGGATATACTCGTAACGAGGTAAGTTTAGCTGGAGTGAGTACTTTTTTAGGTGTTCTTGTGTCGAGAAGGGTCCCTCGTCCCATTCCAACCCCAACCATTCTAACACATAAAAGATATCGTCAATGTATTCCTGCCGGACTCTCGCTGCGTCAACATCATCTATACGAAGGCGGAGTGTGCCACGAAAATAACGTGCCAACCACCATGTTAAGATAAAGTTAAAGGCATTACCCAGGTGAAGATATCCGCTGGGTGTAGGCGCAAGCCGACTGCGAACCCGGACCGCTTGGGACTCTCCGATGCTGCCCTCACGGCGCTTATCCGACAACAGCACGTGGGTTTATTTTTTTTGTATTCCACAGCAATGATAGCAGATATTATCCTCTCTCGTATGTGTAATCATTTGTTATTGCAAAAAAGATTTACGTACCGGAAGAGATATTACCCGTAAACTTCAGGAGCACAATTCACTTTTGGAATGACAAACAGTATATGCTTGTAATGGAGATACTTCGCGACATAACAATGCATCATGAGGTAGTGTTAACGCATTGTTAAGAGTATGACTATTTGCAGCAACGGCATTTGACATTTGCATCAAATGTTATTTTAGAACCTTGAAGGAGCGCATTACAGTTGTATATGAAGAGAAAGAACCAATACATCAATCGGGAAATAAGTTGGCTGAGTTTTAACGATCGGGTGTTGCAGGAAGCTGCCGATCCTAACGTTCCGCTGCTGGAACGGCTGCGTTTTTTGGGAATATTTTCCAACAATCAGGATGAATTTTTCCGGGTACGCATTGCCACACTCAAAAGGCTGATAACTCTTGGCAAGCGCGCCAAAGCCACGCTGCATTATAAGCCCAAGAAGATACTCAATCAGGTGCAAAAAATCGTGCTTCAGCAAGGGCGAAAGTTTGAAGAAATATATGAACAGATACATAATGAATTAGCCAAGAAAGGTATTCATATAATTAACGAAAAACAATTGAATCCCGAGCAAGGCGAATTTGTCAAAAACTACTTTAATGAAAATGTGCGACATGCTTTAGTGCCCATCATGTTGCAGCAGGTGAAAACTTTTCCGGAGTTAAAAGACAAGGCAATTTATCTGGCCATTCGCCTTTCTGTGAAAAACAAGCCCCATTTAAAACAGTTTGCTTTGGCTGAGATACCCACGGATGTAGTGAACAGATTTTTGATATTGCCCAACATCGGTAAAAACAAATACATCATACTATTGGATGACGTAATCCGTTACAATCTGCGCGAGGTGTTCGTGTCGTTTCCTTACAATCACATAGAGGCATACACGATTAAAGTTACCCGCGATGCCGAGCTGGATATTGACAATGACATATCCCACAGTTTTCTGGAAAAAATATCCAAAAGTGTAAAAGCCCGTCAGAAAGGTGCACCCGTTCGTTTTGTATATGATAAAGACATACCACGCGATTTATTTGAATTTATTAAATCGCGTATGAAGCTGAAGAAGAGTGACAACATTTTACCGGGAGGCCGTTACCATAATTTCAAAGATTTTATGCGGTTTCCGAAAGTAGGAGACGACAGCTTATATTATGAGCGTTTGAAACCTATACCGCACAAACATCTCCCTACGGGTGTCAGTATGTTTGATGTGCTCCGCAAACGCGACGTAATGCTTCACTATCCGTATCAGAGCTTTACACACTTCCTTGATCTGCTACGCGAAGCCGCTATAGATCCGTATGTAAGAAGTATAAAAATCACCTTGTACAGAGTTGCGACCAAATCGCTGGTAATAAATGCACTCATCAATGCAGCTAAAAACGGCAAGCAGGTGTTGGCAGTAGTGGAATTACAGGCGCGTTTTGACGAAGAGGCAAATATTAAGTGGGCGCAACAATTACAAGACGAGGGTATTCAGGTGATATATGGTGTTCCTGGCTTAAAAGTACACTCAAAACTCTGCCTGATTACGCGTTATGAAAACGGCAAATTGCAACACTATGCCAACATCACTACCGGCAATTACAACGAACAAACCGCTCAGGTATATGCCGATGATTCACTGCTTACACATAATCCCGCCATCACAAAAGAAGTAGAGCAGGTGTTTGAGTTCTTCGAGCGCAATTACAAAGTTTTCCCGTACAAACACCTCATCTTATCACCCATCGCCACCCGTCAGAAATTCACTAAACTGATAGAAAATGAAATTGAATTTGCCCGCAAAGGAGAACCTGCAGAAATCTTTATTAAAATGAACAGTTTGGTGGATGAGGAAATGATTGATAAACTTTACAAGGCGAGCAGAGCGGGGGTTAAAATCCGCGCTATTGTACGCAGTATTTGTGCGTTGATTCCCGGCGTACCTGGTATGAGCGATAATATTGAAGTAATAAGTTTGGTAGATAAATTTTTAGAGCATTCCCGTATTTTTATTTTCCGCAATGGTGGTAATGAGCTATATTTTATCTCCAGTGCTGACTGGATGACCCGTAACCTGGATTATCGGGTCGAGACCGGCTGTCCTATTTATGATAAAAACATTCAACGAGAACTGCGCCAAATAATGGAAATTCAATGGAGTGACAACACCAAAACCCGTATCATTGACGCAAAACTTAGCAACCGCCTGCGTCAAACTCCCTCAACCCGAAAAATACGGGCGCAGGAAGCTATTTATGAGATGCTGAAATAATACCGCTTATTTGGTGGCTGATAACCCTGAAGTTTCAGAGTCAGAAAAAGTGTAATAACCGTCATTGTTTACCTGCACAACCGGAACGCGCTTTTTTTCTTCGAAATAGAGATATCCCTGTTGTAAATTGTACCAGAAACGAGAGTGTATCTTTAGTTGAGGATGACTTAAAAAAGCCATCATGTTTTGAGTAGTCATCCGAAACGGAAAAATGTGCACAGGGATTTTTTCCTGACCGGCGTTTCGGGCCTTAACGGCACATACATAAATTTCTTCAATATACTTATCGCTCATGGCCAGGCAACCGGCACTTACGCTGCCTCCGTGAATGTAAATACTTCCCCCTTTGTGCGGTGCAGAGCTTAGCAGCATGTCTGATTCGTTTGGGTAATTTATTCCTAAACTCAGATGATATCTACTATAGGGATTAAATTCACGTATGTAATAAAATCCCTCGGGTACCTGTGCGTCACCTTGTTGTCTTTTTGGACCTAATGTGCCCGATTGTGCGTATATTTTATAAGTATTGAACAGAACGAATTCACCCTGTACATTTTTTATCCATATTTCCAGCTCTGCTTCCTTTTTAAATGCCCGGAGGAAAATGTGGTCAAAGTTTTCTGATACGTTTAAGGCAGCGCAGCGTGCCATTAGATGACTCTCAACATGCTTGTAGGCATTGTTGACTCGCGTATGCGTCCTCTGCATATTCTCAAAGGTTACATCAGAAGGCACAAAAGCCAATGCCAATAAGCTACATGATGTGAGAATACATCTTAAGGGTTTCATACGCTGTTCGTTACTTGTAAGAATTGTACGTTAACTTTGCCTACAAGTTTAGTAATTCGACCGTAATTTTACACAGTTTTTACACATCTCGTAGTTCACTTGGTATTCAAACAACCTCAACGTAACGATAACAATTTTGCCAATGCCTTTTTGTCTGATTAATTTTTTACGTAATAATGCTGAATACGTTTCAGATTGTATGTAATTAACAGAAATTCAATATTATAACATATCATTTGTATGTCACATACAAAGTGTTTACCCCAAATTTAAAATTTCAGTCGGGTATGCTGCGTCCCTAACTGTAAAGTTTGACATTTAAGAACAATTGAGCTTTACCTTAATGATGAAACTCTCTTGCCGAAGATCTTGCACAAATTTTTACTGTAACAGTTAAATTATGTATTACAAGCTGGTTATACATATAGCTAACTGCATACGCTTAACAAAAGGGATTCTCAACCTTGTATTATTCCATTAAGATTGTACATTTAAAAGTGTGTTCTATACACGTATGCGGTTCAGGAAATTTACCTTTTTCACCATCAATGAAACAGAGCGTTGTCTGTTAATCTCTTTACTGAATGATCACCATTTCATTGGCTATGAGGAAACTTCCTTTGCGTTACTTGCGTATGTACCTGAAGAAGCCATACGCTCCTTGCATGTTAAAGAAGTTCTGTATGATAATGATTTGCGTCATATAACTTATTCGGAGGAAATACTGGAGGATAAAAACTGGAATGAAGAGTGGGAGAGGAACTTTCAGCCCGTTACGATTGATGGACAGGTGCATATACGTGCTCCACATCACCCATCAGCTCATACTGCGATTGAGCTGATTATTGAGCCCAAAATGAGTTTTGGTACGGGGCACCACCCCACCACCGCCGGGGTGATTTTTATGATGTTGCGCACCAATTTTGAAAAGAAACGCGTACTTGATATCGGGTGCGGTACAGGTGTACTTTCTATGTTAGCTGAGAAACTCGGAGCTGCGCAAATTTTGGCGATCGACAATGAGCGTTGGGCATATCACAACACTCTTCAAAACTCTTTTGAAAACGAATGTCAGCGTATAATTGTACAACTCAATGACAATACATCACACCTTACCGCCAAATACGACATTATACTGGCAAACATCAATCGCAATGTGATAACGAGTAATTTACCGGATTGGTCTTTGCTGTTAAACGAACAAGGTGAATTGTTGATAAGCGGAATACTTTACAGCGATGAGAATGATATTCGCCATACGGCATCCCTCCATGGCCTTATTGTAACTGATATTGCGCACCGCGAGGGTTGGGTTATTATGAAGTTATGTAAAAAATAATAAACGTAAAAACAAAACTGCCCAAATAATTATTTAAATTTGTAAGGTGCGAAACATAAAATTTCTATTGTTATTAGTGCTTTTCAACGCTATCTTGAATGCCTTATCAGCTCAACATAAGTACAGGTCACTTAATGTTCCCGTATATAAAAACGGTGTGCGGCTCATTCAGCCCTGGCATGGAGGTTTCAATTCTCCGCAATTTTCAGTGTTTGATCTCAATGAAGACGGCATAAGCGATTTATTTGTTTTTGACCGGGTGGGTAATAAAGTTTATACCTATATAAATCGGGGAGGTAACACAGATACTACATACCAGTATGCTCCCGCTTATGAACTCATGTTTCCGTCTGAATTAAACAACTGGGCGCTGATACGCGATTACAACTATGACGGTGTACCCGATATTTTTTGCAAGGGACCGCTTGGTATATCTGCGTATAAAGGTTTTAAAGATGGAAACAAACTCAAATTTGAGCTGCTGCAAGAAGTTGTTTCATACACCAGTGGCATATACTCCATCAACATTTGGGTTAGTATAGATGATATACCTGTTATTACCGATGTAAATCGCGATGGAGATTTGGATGTACTCTCTTTCGGATTATTTGGATCCGCTGTTGAATACTATGAAAATCAAACCCAGGAAAATATCGGCAACCCTTCTTTTGAGTATGACTCGCTCAAATTCATCCAGGCATCGGCATGCTGGGGGCGATTTACCGAAGCGCAGATGAATAATACAATTATTCTCAACGACCCGAGTTGCTTAAATGGTTTAGACGATTTACCACCCGCAGGAATCCGCCATGCCGGCTCAACTTTGTTTGACCTCGATTATGATAACGACCATGATGTTGATTTGCTGATTGGGGATATTGCTTACCCAACGCTCACGCTTGTACGCAATTGTGGTGATAGTTCATGGGCAAATGTGTGCAGTTTTGAGTCGGGTTTTCCAGCCTGTGATGCTCCGGTAACAATGCAGGTGTTTCCGGCAGCTTTTCCGTTAGATGCCAATAACGATGGATTGATGGATTTGGTAGTAGCCCCAAACGCCCGAACGAGCGCTCAGGATGTTAATAATCTTTTGCTCTACAAAAATACAGGAAACCCAACCTGTCCCTACGTGTTTGAAAGCGATTCATTTCTCACAAAACAATTTCTGGATTTTGGAACCGGTTCGCGCCCTGTCTTGTTTGATTTTAATTATGATGGTTTGCAAGATATAGTAGTTTGTAACTACGGATATTTTCGCCCTGGGCAAACCTATAAATCATCACTCGCTTTATTAAAAAATACAGGAACAGCAACCAATCCTGCATTTGAATTATTAAGCACAGATTACTTCGGTATCGGCAGTTACAACCTGCTGAATATTCATGCTGCCTTCGGGGATCTGGATGGAGATGGAAAACAGGATATGTTGTTGGGCGAGTCAAACGGTTACCTGCACTTTTTGAAAAATACCGGGGGGTTGATGGCTAACTTTTCTGCACTTACCACACCGGAGTATTTTCAGTTAGACGTGGGGCAATACAGTACTCCGTTTATTTTTGATGTAAATGGCGACTCGCTTCCTGACATTGTATGCGGAAAACGCGATGGAACCTTAACCTTTTACCCCAATTTGGGCACAAAAACCGCCCCGTACTTTCATAATGATTCTGCCAATCATCAATTCGGAAAAATACGCGTGAATCTGAACGGCGGGCAAATAGGCAACAGCGTGCCCTTTCTGCGCCGCAACGAAAACAATGAGATAGAACTCTACGTAGGCAGTTTTACGGGTTACATTTATAAGTATCGCGTTAATCCTGACAGTATTTACGGAGGTAGTTTTGAGTTGCTGAGTGATAATGCAATAGGTGTACGCTTAGGGGTCAATTCTGCAGTGCTCGTTACAGATTTGAACGGTGACGGAAAAATGGATTACGTATGTGGTTCTGAAACGGGCGGCCTATCATTGTATTCCGATACAATATTAGACCCTGAAGATATAATGATAGAGAGCACCGGGTCAGCACCCGATTATAGTTACATAAATATTTTTCCCAATCCCGCCAGAGATTTTTTATGGCTTCAGACAAACGAGCGCAATTTCTACCCGTCAGCAATACGAATAGTGGATATAAACGGGCGAGAGCAACCGGTTTCGTACACCGTTGCTGGCAGCGGTTATCAGCTAAATGTGCAACATCTATTACCCGGAATATATCTGCTTATGGCAACTGTTGATTATAATTTCTTATACACCCGGTTTGTTGTGACCCGTTGATGATTAGGTTGCATCGCAATTTGTTAGAAGCTATTACAGCGGCCTTGAGCGATATTTTACTGCAGGGTCACCAGGCAGATGTTACGGTTGAGCGGCTGCTCCGGCAAAACCGTAAATGGGGAGCGCGCGACAGGCAATTTGTAGCTTCAACAATTTATGATATTGTCCGTTACAAACGACTGTTGGAGTATCTGGTCAACTCCGAATTTTCTGAAACTAACTCGCATCTATTCATTGGCGCAAAATGTTGGCTTGCCAATGGATACCTGCCGCAGGAACCACAATTTGCAGGTTTACGTGAAAGTGAATTATCCGAGCGGTTAGCGAGTGTTCGTCAATTACCGGTTATACGCGAATCGTACCCCGACTGGTTGTACCACTTAGGGCAGCATGAGTTAGGTGATGTATGGGAAGAGGAAGCCATAGCACTAAATAACTCCGCGCGGTTATGTGTGCGTGTAAACACGCTGAAGTGTACCAAAAAGGAGCTAAAGGAAATTTTTGATGCCCAGCAAGTTACATATAGCGAAACCGAACTGGCGCCTGATGCATTAGTACTCTGTGAACGCATTAACTTACACAACCACCCGGCCTACCGAAAGGGTTTTTTTGAAATACAGGACGTTTCTTCACAGCTCGTAGCGCCGTTTATGCAAATTCGACCGGGCATGGCAGTGGCAGATGTATGTGCCGGAGCCGGAGGAAAAACACTGCATTTAGCTGCTCTGATGCAAAATCAAGGCATTATCGTTGCGGCGGATATCAGCATGCATAAACTTGAGCAATTGCGCGTAAGAGCGTCGCGCAGTGGTGCATCTAACATCCGTATTGTTTCCGATACCGATAGCTGGTTGAGTGAAAACACCGGTACTTTTGACGCTTTACTAATTGATGCGCCATGCTCCGGTACAGGTGTATTGCGCAGAAAACCCGATGCCAAATGGCACCTTACCGAAGAATTTATACATCACATCACGAAGGTACAGCTACAACTGATGGAGCGTTACACCCCTTTACTGAGAGAAGGCGGCACGCTGGTTTACAGCACATGTAGCATATTGCCCCGTGAGAATGAAATGCAAGTAAAAAAGTTTCTGCAGCGCCACCCGCACTTTATTCTGGATGAAGAACGCACCATCAGTCCTGCCAAAACAGGTTTTGATGGTTTTTACATGGCCAGATTGAAGCGTAAAGCTTAAGTAATGAATTGCGCTAATTAAATTATATGCAATGTGCAAAAACGCAATGTATTTACATCATTAACTGATGGTTGATGATATTTTGTTTAGTAATCTTTCCACAACTCGGCTATCATGAAACAATAAAACTGTGTTCAGCAATACTGAGGAATTAATTAGTTGTATTTGGGGGTGCCCCCGCTGCCAGGCGATGCAAGGCAGCGGGGTCGGGCTTGCTACGGGGTATGCTCCGCTCCCGCCGCGCCCATGTGATGCTTATTTTCAAAGGCATGGGCGCGGCCGCTTCGCTAAGCTCGCGCCCTCCGCATCCCTCACCCGGTTATCGCGCCTTAGAAGTTCGCCATCAACATAGTGGTCATATGGTTTCATATTATCCAGGCACTGTTGTGTGCGTCAATTCTTGTTTTCTTTGCGCCCGCGCCTGCGGCGCGGGCGC
>JANWXI010000078.1 GCA_025057415.1 Chitinophagales bacterium | reverse complement strand
GTCTTTGTTATAAAATATGCAACAAATTGTGAAAAACTGCCATCTAAGTTAGGTTGTTGTAATTTGGTTAATTAAAATATATTTACCGTTTGAATCTGGTTAAACTCAATTGTAACGTTAAAAACCTAAAACCCCATGAATCTAAAAGGTGTTTATTTGTACCTGTTTTGTCTTTCATTTTTATTTTTTTCTGGTGTCAGTTTATTACAAGCGCAGGTCTTCAATGATGGTCCCATTGAGCTTCAGGTGCGACTGCGCGATGTAAACATCGGATTTAATGAAACCGATGTATCAGTATTAGGTGTAGGTTTTGCACCCGATGAACCCCGTATTCGGGTATGGGCACGTGATAATGCCGACCTGGATGGCCAGGGTTGGTTAGGGGGCACTTGCCATGGTTTTGCAATGGGAACGGGCGGGGCCAACGGCGGATTGCCCAGCGTTACCCCTCCCATTAACGAAACCTTATTGAATTACACTTACCCTACTGCAACTGTACCGCAGTATTTTGATATCAGAGTACTTGCTTTTGAAGACGACATACCTGTGGACGGTTTGGCAGGCATTTGTACCGGAGGCCCGGCGTGCACCTACACGTCAACTCAGTGTTGTGGTGTGATTGTTTTCGGTACATGCGTAGGGTTAAACGAAGGTGATGACCGCCTCTGCGACCAAGACCCCTTTGCTACCAACATCAACTATCGTTTAGGTCCTCCCTGTCAGTGGTACGACCACGGCTACATTACCAATGGAACTTGCGGCAATAACTGGAGACCCGGCATCGAAAGTTACTGGCGCTACACAAAAGGCACCTCCTGTGCCAATGCCATAGACCTCGGCACTATTAACCCGGGTGGCATTCTCACACACTTCAATAGCAACCAATGTTACAGCAATACACACACCGCATCGCCCGGCAACGATGTATGGTATAAATTCCACGCCAATGGACCCATTGGTATCACTGCCTCGCTGTGTGGTGTAAACGGAGCGCAATTTGATAGCTACTTGTATTTGTACAGTGCTTGCGGTCAGGTAACACCCGATACCGCTAATGATGATGGTTGTGGTACGCAGTCGTCTCTGGCTTACTCTATTTGTCAGGCGGGCGATTATTATCTGGTGGTTGACGGGAAAACCGCATCTGACCAAGGTACTTTTACGCTCACCATCACCGAAAATCCGAACTTCGTGTTTGGTGTTACTTTAAACAAAACCGATGTTTCTTGTGCAGGCGGCAGCGATGGGCAAATTACCGCAGTGGTACAAGGGGGCACTCCGCCTTTCACATACACGTGGAACCCCTCCACCCTCAGCGGCAGTCAGGTATCCGGATTATCTGCAGGCGCTTATTCAATCACCGTAACCGACTCCAAAGGTTGCCAGGCATCAGCTTCTACACAAATAAACGTACCCGCCCCACTTACGGTTACTACCACGGGTAATCCGGTTACATGCGGAGGCGCCTGCGATGGTTCTGCTACTGCTAATCCTCTGGGAGGCACATCCCCCTACAATTACGCCTGGAACTCCCTGCCCCCGCAACAACTCCAAACAGCCACATACCTGTGCCCGGGCAATTACATCGTTACAGTTACTGATAACAAAGGATGCACTGCCTCAGCTACCGTTAACGTACCCAACACTATCACCATCAACATTCAACTCGATAGCTTGAAAAACGTGCGTTGCTATGGCGCTGCCAACGGCGCTATATACCTCACCAGTACAGGCGGGCAGCAACCTCTCACTTTTGCCTGGAGCAACGGCGGTGTAACCACCGAAGATAACCTCAATCTCGGCCCCGGCACCTACACCATCACCGTAACTGACCAGATAGGTTGCACCGCAGGCGCTACCTACACCATCACCGAACCGCCTTTGCTCACCTGCTCCGTTTCGTTCACGTTCAATCCTCGGTGCCACAATAGCTCCGATGGTATCGTAAATACCGTAGTCAACGGGGGCGTGCAGCCCTACAGTTACCAGTGGAGCGGCCCGGTCAGCCCCACCACTCCCAACCTCAACAACGTACCTGCCGGCAACTACTCTGTTACCGTGTCAGATGCCAACGGATGCACTATAACCGCCTCAGCATCACTTACTGCTCCTCCGCCTTTCAGCGTATCGCTGTCACAAAACGGTGTATTGTGCTACGGCGCCTCTAACGGCTCAGCATCTGTAAC
The DNA here is from genome assembly GCA_025057415.1 of Chitinophagales bacterium. Classification (GTDB taxonomy): domain Bacteria; phylum Bacteroidota; class Bacteroidia; order Chitinophagales; family LD1; genus Bog-950. The sequence goes on along the minus strand of JANWXI010000078.1, from coordinate 13,269 downwards.
CGTTAGCGGAGCTACTCCGCCTTACACATATCTATGGAGCGACTTCACCACATCATCCTCTACCAACGGTTTACAGGGTGGTCCGTTTACCGTATGGATAGAAGACAACAACGGTTGCGATACAGTACTTACCGGAAATATTACCGAACCCTCCCCCATTCAAATTCAAATCACTTCCACCGAGCCCCAGTGTGCCAATCAGGGCAGCGGACAAATCACAGCATCGGTCACCGGAGGTACACCCTCCTATACGTATTCGTGGAGTGGCGGCCTGGCGCCGGTGCCAAACCCAACAGCCGGCTCCGGCAACTACACCCTTACCATCACCGATGCCAACGGCTGTACCGCCACCGGTGCCGTAGCCGTCAATACCCCCGACCCGTTCACCGTCACCGTTATCGGTATTAACCCCAACTGCATTGGCGACTCCACCGGCGCTGCCACCGTAAGCTCAACGGGTGGTGTGGGGCCGTTCACATATTCATGGAACAATAACTCCACAAACGCCTACTTAGAAAAACTCCCCAAAGGATTTTACTCCGTTACGGTGACCGATGCCAACGGCTGCACCGCAACCGGGCAGGTGACCCTCAGCGACCCCGCCGTTGACCCCCAAAACTGCAAAGCCGATAAGTACGTAGTGCTCATACCCACCGCATTTACACCGAATGGCGACAACGTAAACGACCGCCTCGTAGCCATTATGCGCAACGTCCAAAAACTCGAAATGCGCGTTTACAACCGCTGGGGTGAGCTGGTTTACGAAAACACCAACATGACGCCCGGCGAGGGGTGGGACGGCACCTTCCGAGGCATCGCTCAACCCGTAGGCACTTACGTTTACACCTACCGCGTCACCTACATCAACGGCGTTATTGCCGAAGACAAAGGCAGCGCCACCCTCCTGCGCTAAATGCTTGCATTCGCGAGCTACACATACCACATATAACTCATTAAAAATATTTATAATTTTTGGGGGTGCCCCCGCTGCCAAGCCATGCAAGGCAGCGGGGGCGGGCTCGCTACGGGGTACGCTGCGCTCCCGCCCCGCCCGCAATTATTTTTTTGAAAACAGTGGTGCGGGCGTGGCCGCTTCGCTGTGCTCGCGCCCTTCGCATCCCTCACCCGGCTTACGCACTACCGCTGAGCGCTCTTACACAACTCGCCCACAACAACTCTGCAGAAGTATCCCAACTAAAACTCTTCACACGCTTGTTGCCTTTTTCAATCAATTCGCGTCGCAGGTTTTCATCAAAATATATGCTGGTAATCTTGGCGGCAATATCGTCCACATCTTCAGCATTGGCGAGTAATGCAGCGCCGCTTGTAATCTCCGGTAATGAAGAACTATCAGACACAATGCACGGAACCCCGCATCGCATGGCTTCTAAGGGAGGCACACCAAATCCTTCGTAAAGCGATACATACATAAGCGCTAAGCTGCTGCCTAACACTAAAGCCAACTCCTCGTCATGCAGGCGTCCCGTTATCACCACATCTTTGCTGTGTTTCATGGTACGCAACACCTCATCGGTCTCCCGGTTACTCCATCCGCGGCTCCCTGCAATTACAAACTTCAGGGGGCAGGCATGTGCCGATTTAAAACGGTCAAAAGCCAGCAGCATACGATGTAAATTTTTACGACCGTTTACCGAACCTACATATATCAGATACGGAGCTCCCCCTGTATAACGCGCGCGCACCTGCTCCCGTACCTCGTTGCTGACGGGCACAAAAATTTCGCGCACCCCGTTGTAAACAACATCTATCTTATCCTCCGGTATATGATAGTGAAGCGCTATATCACGCTTTGAGTGTTCCGATACGGTGGCAATCCGCGCGGCGTGGCGGGCATACATGGGCATAAAATACCGGTAGTAACAGTTTGTAAGCCGGGGGACATATTGCGGAAAATACTCATACGCTATATCGTGCATTACAGCCACGGTAGGAATGGACGCATGCAAAGAACAAAAACCATCGGTTGACAAGAATAAATCAGGTTTGTGACGAAATAACCAATACGCCACAGATAACTCAAACCACAGATACCATAATAGCGGATGACGTGCAGGCGGAGGCAATACCACCGGATGCACGTTAGAAGCATAGATAAACTCCGATGCAAACGGTCTGTCAAATAAAAAATAAAAATCCACTTCGGGGTGCGCGCGGGTAATGCGGCGCAGGGTTTCATGCGTAAAGTAGCCGATACCCTCTAACCTTCCCGAAAGAAGAAACCGAACATTCACCGCCACCTTTAATCGTTGCATCATAATCCTGCGAATAGACAATAATATTTATTTTTCGGCCTCACCTGCATGCGAAAAAAGTTTGCCGCAAACCTTATTTTTCTGATTACTGCTAACCTTATCGTTAAGCCGTTTTGGATTTTCGGTATAGACCGCACAGTGCAAAACCGCATAGGTCCCCAGGATTACGGTTTGTATTTTGCTGTTTTCAATTACTCGCTTCTCTTCAATATTCTGTTAGATGTAGGGCTTCAGTACTTTAACAGCCGTGCTGTTTCGCGCCGGCCTGACCGTATAGGTAATTTTTTCATAAACATCCTGTTGCTTAAAATCCTTTTGGCAATCCTCTATACAACATTCACCTTTATCTCCGCTACTGCCGCCGGATTTTCTGAGTTACAGTTGCGTTTGCTACTACTGCTCATACTCAATCAGATACTGCTGTCCTTTATTCTTTATTTCCGTAGCAACCTCACTGCACTGCAGCGTTTTAAAACCGATGCTGTCATCTCGGTGAGCGACCGCCTGCTGGCGATAATTTTTTGCGGTATGCTTTTGTGGTATTATGCGCCCAGCGGGCACTTTGAAATCGTATGGTTTGTTTACGCCCAAACGCTGGCTTTGGGCATCACGGCAGTGATGGCAGGACTTTTATCCGTACGCCACACACGGCTCACTGTATCGCTGTGGAGCGGGCGTACAGCGCGCCGCATCCTACGCGCCACCTTGCCTTTCGCATCCCTGGTGCTGTTGATGAGTATTTACAGCCGCACCGATGCGGTGATGATTGAACGCCTGCATCACAACGGTAAAGAAGAGGCAGGTATCTATGCCGCTGCATTTCGGTTACTGGATGCAGCCAATCAATTCGGTTACCTTTTTTCGGTAATACTGTTGCCCTTATTTGCCGCATTGATAAAACAGAAATCTCCGGTACGACAGTTGGTGAAACTCAGCGGTGAGTGGATGTTGGTTACCTCTCTTACTTTAAGTGTCGCCTGTGTACTGTGGAACCGCGAAATTGTTTTGTTGTTATACCCCGCTGCCAGCCCGTACTGGTGGCAGGTTTTTACTCCCGTAATTCTAAGTTTCATACCTATGAGCAGTGTGTATATTTACGGCTCCCTGCTTACTGCCGGTAACAACTTATTACTGCTGAACAGAATTGCCATTGGCGGTGTAGTTTTGAATATTCTCCTCAATTACTTGCTCATACCGCGTTATGGAGCACTGGCTGCGGGTTGGGTCACTCTTGTTACACAAGCTTTTACTGCCTTTCTTCATCTTGTAGTTGCTGTAAGAGTATTTCAACTCCCTGTAAATGCATCGCACGTGTTGCGTATCTTTTCATACCTTGTAGTATCAACCCTGGCAGGTGTATTAATTTCGTACATCGCTTTGCCCTGGACAATAAATTTATCGCTTTACGTTTTTTTGAGTATCACGGTGGCGTTTTTATTCAAATTACTTCCCTTGCAGGAGGTGCGCAACATGGCAACACTTTTCCATACAAAATATTCACGAAGCAATATATAAGTCAACTGTTATATTCGCCCCTTCAAGCAACCAGCCCATGAGCCAGGAATTAAGTTTAGTTGATGTACTCCGTATCCTGAATAAATGGAAAAAACACCTCCTTATTGCTGTTATCGGTTCAGGAGTAGTAGCATCTCTTTTTAGTTTATTTGTGATGAAGGAGTATTACTACAGTTGGGCGGTTTTTTACCCCATCAATCAAATGCAACACGACCGTGCCGTGATTTTCAACACCGAGAGCGCCGGCGGGCAGGTTGATTATTTCGGCACCAAATCGGATGTAAACCGCCTGATATCTATTGCCAACTCTGCCACATTGTACGAGTTTATCATAGATACATTCAAACTTGCAGAACACTACAACATCAACACCAACAATAAATACTATCGCACAAAAGTCCGCAAGGAATTTGATGCCAACTACAAAGCCATCAAAAACGAACGCGAAGCTGTCGAAATATCCATCTACGATACAGACCCCCAATTAGCTTCTGCTATTCTAAAAACAATTATCCGTAAAGTTGATGAAATGAATAAACTGGTAGTGAATGATACCAAAAAGCGGTTGTATGCTTTGCTACAGGCGCAGTTAGAGGAACAACAAAAAAAAATTGAATTAATCAGCGACTCATTAGCCAAACTTGCTTCACAATATCAAATAAAAGTTTCAACCGGAGCGGACGGTACTGTTATTGTGACCGGTAATGACCAAAAAGCGGTTCAGGATTTTAAGACACTTATGTACAAACAAGAAAATGCCGTAAAAGAGCTAAATAACCGCACAAACATTCTGGAGCAGATTCAGGTGACATTAAAATCAAACGCCTCCTCGCTATTTGTAGTAGATGAACCATTTCCGGCAGACCGTAAATCAAAACCTGTTCGTTGGCTGGTTGTGACCGTTACCATGCTGATTACCGGTATTGTTTGCCTCATTGCTGTTTTGATAATCGAACAATACAAAAATATACTGCCGCGCTCGTGAATACGCTAATCGCACAACGTTGGCCTCAAATTTCGTTTGTGGCTATAGCAATAATTAGTGTGCTAAGCGTGTTAATGGCTTTTGCTACCGAAAGGTACTATCTTTCACTCTTACCCGTAGCAATCTTGTTGGTTGCTGCTACCCTGTACAATATCAGGTTTACATATTTTTTGTTGTTATTCACTATTCCTTTATCGGTTGAGTATAGCTTTTCTGCTTCGCTGGGTACTGACCTGCCGGATGAGCCCCTGATGATATGCCTGATGTTTGCTACCTTGTTTTATCTTTTACATAAGCCGCACGAACTTCCTAAGGGATTCGTTTTGCACCCGATATTTCTTCTGCTGGTTATTTATCTTTTTTGGATTCTGGTAACTGCGTTTACGTCGGTATCGCATATAGTTTCTTTCAAATATTTTCTTGCCAAACTGTGGTATGTTGTCACGTTCACTGTATTGAGTGCTATTATTCTTAAAGAACCCAAAGCTATCCGGTATATTTTCTGGAGCGTGTTTATTCCACTTACCTTGCTCATTATACAGGTAATTATCCGCCATGCTATGATTGGTTTCTCATTTGATGAAATAAACAAACCCATGGCGCCCTTCTTCAGAAACCACGTGGCGTATGCAGCCATTGTTACCATAATGATACCTTTTATTTGGCTGGCAAGAAACTGGTACAGCGCCAGGTGGGTGCGCATATTATTGATGCTATCTGTATTGTTGTATGTGGTTGCCGTTTATTTCTCTTACACACGCACCTGTTACTTAGCTTTGTTTTTTATACCGGTTTTTGTTTGGATAATGAAGAAGAAACTTATGAAGCAGGCGCTGCTCGCAGCCACATTGTTGATTATCGCAGTATTGGCGTATTTGATGTATGATAGTCGCTATATGCAATACGCGCCGGAATATGAGCAAACCGTCATCCACGATGACTTTGGTGAACATATCACCTCTACCTTTGAAGGTAAAGATGTGAGCAGCATGGAGCGGGTATATCGGTGGATTGCAATTCTGCACATGTGGAAAGACAGGCCTTTTTTTGGTTTCGGACCCGGCAACTTTTATCCTCACTACAAAGGATACACCGTATTGAGTTTTGAAACATACGTGAGTGAAAACGAGGAACGCTCTACGGCGCATAATTATTTTTTATTGCTGCTTGCCGAACAAGGCGTGCCTGGCGTAATCATTTTTACCGTATTTACGCTGGTCATTTTTGTATGGTGCGAGCGGATTTATCACCGCGCCCGATTAGCTGAAGACAAAAACCTCGTAATGGCAGTGTCGCTGGTGCTGATGATAAGCTATGTAAATTTAATGCTGAGTGATATGCTGGAAAGCGATAAAGTGGGTCCGTTTTACTTTTTATCTCTGGCAGTATTAATCGTAACCGATTTACGGACGAGAGCCACGACAAATGGCTCAAGTACAGATGTTACCAGAGTGTCAACTGTTGCTCCTTCAATATGAAACTTTTACGATGGTATTTACATCGCCCGTACGTATTGATGGCGCGGCGGTGTTCGCGTGTGGCATAGCCCTTGTTGTGCAGCCAATTATAGTGCGGAAACTCATCGTGTAATTGAATCATGTATTCGTCCCGGTAGGTTTTGGCAAGTATCGAGGCGGCGGCAATGTTCAGATACTTACTGTCACCCTTAACGAGCGTTTTGTAAGGAATGTTTTTGTAAGGTATAAAGCGATTGCCGTCAACTGCAATAAACCCGAAGTTCAGTCGCAGACGATCTAAGGCACGGTGCATAGCAAGCAGCGATGCATTCAGGATGTTGAGGGCGTCAATCTGCGCTTCGTCCACCATGGCTACTGCGTAATCAGCGGCCTCTCTTTCTATTATCCGGCGTAGTTCACTGCGTTGATTGGCAGTAAGTTTTTTAGAGTCGGTAAGTTGCGGATGATGAAAGCCCGGCGGCAAAATCACGGCGGCAGCAAATACCGGTCCTGCCAAACTGCCCCTGCCGGCTTCGTCACAGCCGGCTTCGGGATAGGCATGCTGGTAACATGGTGACAGCATGTATCGTGAGGATGTGAATTAACGCCGGTCTTTAAGCGGTATAAACTTGCGCAGGGTATGCCCATTGTAAATCTGGCGCGGGCGACCTATGTCCTCATTTCTCTCGCGCATTTCTTTCCATTGTGCTATCCAGCCAGGCAGGCGACCCAGTGCAAACAACACTGTAAACATAGGTGTAGGAAAGCCCAGTGCTTTGTAGATAATCCCTGAATAGAAGTCAACATTTGGATAAAGTTTGCGCTCAATAAAGTAGGAATCATTCAGCGCGGTTTGCTCAAGCTCTTTGGCGATGGCGAGGAGGGGGTCGTGGATCCCGAGCTTTGCCAAAACATTATCGCAGGCAGCTTTGATGATCTTGGCTCGTGGGTCAAAGTTTTTATACACTCTGTGACCAAAGCCAAACAAAAGCCGTTTTTTATCCTTGGCTTCGGCAATTACTTTTTTTACATCCCCTTTGTCCACATCGCGGATGTACTCCAGCATCTCCAGCACTTCCTGATTAGCGCCTCCGTGCCGCGGTCCCCACAGGGCAGCTATGCCTGCACCGATTGAAGCGTACAGATTAGCATGCGAGGAGCCGACAATGCGAACAGTTGATGTGGAGCAGTTTTGCTCGTGGTCGGCATGCAGTATAAGCAGTTTATTCATGGCATCTACCACTATGGGGTCAGGCACATACACATCGGTAACATTGCCAAAAGTCATGTACAGGAAGTTTGATACATAGTCAAACCTGTTTTGCGGATACAGAATAGGATGTCCCTTCCCTTTCTTCTGTATCATAGCGCAGATGGTAGGCATTTTTGCTAACAAGCGGATGATGGTAAGATTAAGCTGCTCTGGGCTTTTGTTAGGGTTGAGCGACTCAGGGTAAAAGGACGACAGCGCTGAGATAAGGGTCATCAACTGGCCCATGGGGTGAGAGCCGGTGGGAAACACCTCAAAAACTTTCATGAGGTTTTCGTGCACCAGCGTGTGTTGGGTGAGTTGTCCTTCAAAATCTTTAAGTTGTTTTTCGGTGGGTAGCTCACCGTAGAGTAACAAATAACAAACTTCTGTAAAACTTGCTTTTTCTGCCAAATCCTCAATCGCATACCCACGATAGCGCAAAATACCCTGCTCTCCGTCCAAAAAGGTGATGGTGCTGATGGTGGAGCCGGTGTTTTTGTAGCCCTCGTCATAGGTCACAAGACCGGTTTGCGCCCGCAGTTTACTGATATCAATGGCTTTCTCGTTTTCCGTGCCGGTAATAACGGGCAAATCAATCGTCTTATCTCCGTAAGTGAGTGTAGCTTTATCTGCCATAAGCCGGTTTAGTTATGCTTTTCGGAATATGCGCCAAACCTAACCGAATTTTGCTTTTGCGCAAACGATAATTCTTCAATCCGTTAACAAAGTTTGTCAATACAGGTTTTAACAGGAAATAAGTTTGTGCCCCGTTGTATTCTACGCTATTGATTATTGATATGACGAACCAAACTATCATCAGCCGTTATGCCAAACTCCTGGTAAATTATTGCTTACAGGTAAAACAAAACGACAAAATTTACATCAGCAGCACATACCTTGCCGAGCCGTTGCTGCGCGAGCTGATAAAAGAAACCTATTTGGCAGGAGGTATTCCCTATTTGAATGTTGAGATTGAGGGGCAAAACGACCTGGCTATACAGTACGGTAGCGCCGGGCAACTGAGCCAGCCAAATCCGTTGCGTAAATACGCTATGGAACATTTTGACGGTTATCTGAACATCCGCGCCCCGTTTGATAAAAGTGACGGAGAAAACGAGCCGGCAGACCTCGAAAAATTTAAAGCCGTACAGCAGGCGAACGAGGAAATCAACCAAATATATTTTGAGAGGACAGGTTCGGGCGCCATGCGCCGTTGCCTTTGCGAATATCCTACCGCAGCCGGAGCAGAAAGAGCGCAGATGTCCTTATCAGATTATGAAAGGTTTATATATGATTCCTGCTTTTTGTACGATGAAGACCCTGCCGCCCGCTGGTTGGAAATCAGACAAGCACAACAGAAATATGTGGATTACCTAAACCGCTGCGACCAGGTACATTTCAAAGGGCCACAAATTGATGTGAAGTTTTCGGTAAAAGGCAGAAGGTGGATTAACAGCGACGGGCGTACCAATATGCCCAGCGGAGAAATATACAGCGCCCCCATCGAAGACAGCGTGAACGGCAAGGTATATTTCAGTTACCCAACTATTTATGCAGGGAAAGAGGTGCGTGGTATTACGCTTGAAATCAAAGACGGAGAAATAGTGGCGTGGAATGCCGAGGAGGGCAAACAGGTGTTGGACAAAGTGTTTACCGTAGAAGGCGCCCGCAGGTTTGGCGAGGTGGCTGTGGGGTGCAACTATCACATACAACGCGCTACGCGCAACATCCTGTTTGACGAAAAAATAGGCGGCAGCATTCACATGGCCGTAGGGCAGAGTTACAAGCAGTGCGGCGGGCTTAACCGCTCTGTCATTCACTGGGACATGATTACCGATATGAAAAACGGCGGAGAAATCTGGGCTGACGGAGCAAAGATTTACGAAAACGGAGCTTTCATCATATAAGCTGAGATATGCTTTGCGCAGCTACCCATGCGGTGCTCCATGCTGCCTGAAAATTAAAGCCGCCTGTTACCGCGTCAATGTCCAATACCTCTCCGGCAAAATATACGTTAGGGAGCACTTTACTTTGCATGGTTTTGAAGTCAACCTCTTGTAAGTGAACACCGCCTGCCGTTACGAATTCATCTTTAAATGCAGATTTGCCGCTTACGGGCATCAGGTAAGCGGTGAGGCGGGCGCATAATTGCTGAAGCTGTTGTCTGGAAGCATCTGCAAAATTTTTTTCGCCCAAGCCGGTAACAGAGCCGGTAATTCGTTCCCATAACCTCCGGGGTATCTGATACATCGGATTTGCCGCTACAACCTTGCGGGGTGTTGTTTGTTTTGCCCTGAGTAACTCATCCATAACTTTTGCCTGCGGGTGACCGCACCAGTTTACGAGTATCGGAAAGCGATAGTGACAGGCGGCAAGTTCGCGCGCGGCAAATGCTGAGAGCTTCAACACTGCGGGGCCGCTCAACCCCCAGTGTGTAATAAGCAGCGGGGCAGGCAGAAGTTTAAATTTGGGATGCTCCGGCAGCAACACGGTAGCGTTCGGTACCGATAGCCCCTGCAGGCCGCTGATGAGCGGGTCTGCCACATGAAACGTGAACAGGGATGCTACCGGAGGCACAATTGTGTGGCCGAGATGTTGTAACAAATTCCATGCGCGGTGCGAACTGCCCGTGGCAAACAACACCACATCGGCTGTTAAGGTGGTTTGGTTGGTTATCAGCGTCCATTGTCCGTTTTGATGATACATCTCTTCTACGGCACATTTCATAATGATACGAACACCGGTTCGTTTTGCTTCCTGCATCAGACAATCAGCAATGGTGTACGACTTATCAGTAGCCGGAAACATGCGTCCGTCTTCTTCGGTTTTCAGCGCCACGCCACGCTGCTGAAACCACGCCACGGTGTGCGCCGGATGAAAGCGGGCAAATACGCTCAAAAGTTCCTTGTTGCCGCGCGGATAATTTTTCACCAGCTCGCGGTAGTCAAAGCAAGCGTGAGTTACGTTACATCGCCCACCCCCGCTGATGATTACCTTGTGCAGCAGCTTGTTGGTTTGCTCCAGTATGGTTACTTGCATATCCGGCTGAATGCCGGCAATGTTTACGGCAGCAAAAAAGCCGGCCGCTCCGCCACCGATAATCACAACGTGTTTTTGGTGGTTGTTCATAAGAACCATTTTTTGCCGGGCAACTCCGCATCGTGCAGGGAGCGCCATTTATCATCGGCTATCACCCAGTGGGGTTTATCGTACTCATCGGGGTGAGGCACTACAATGCACCGCATACGGGCGGCTTTTGCCGCTATCAGTCCGTTGAGCGAATCTTCTATAGCTATGCAATGCAGCGGGGAAGTGTGTAACAACTCAGCAGCGCGCAGATATACACCGGGGTGCGGTTTTCCGTAAGGTTCGCTTTCAGCGCTCACCAAAACTTCAAAATAATTCTTAATATTTAACCGGCTTATGGTGGCTTGAATGAGGCGCATGGCCGATGACGAAGCCAGCGCCAGCTGACAATGGTTGCGTTTAAAATATTCCAATGCTTCATACACACCCGGCATCGGCTGTGCCATTGTAGTGATGAAGTGCTCCATTTCGTCCAGCACTTCGCTAACGATTTGTTCTTTGCTTTTGCCTTGCCAGGGGCGCATGCGCCACCAGTAATCCACCACCTCATCGAAGCGGAAACCGGTGGTGAGCCGGCAGTCATCTTCGGTGAGGGATATACCTACGGTGGCGAAAACTTTCTGCTCTGCCTTTCGCCAGAACGGCTCGCTATCAATGAGCAAGCCGTCCATATCCAGTATCACCACGGGTACGGGATTTGTCATTCCTTATTAGTTTTGCCGCATACTTAGTTGAAAGTTCTGATTTACATCACGAAGCGAAATAAATTTTTGTTTGGAGCACATCACTCAATTTCTCTCCCATTTTTTAGAGCCAAATCCGCAAACCGCCCTGCTGATAGTGCTCAATCTGATTTTGATTGAGAGTTTGCTATCGGTGGACAACGCGGCGGTGCTTGCCACCATGGTGATGGACCTGCCCGAAAAAGACCGGCGGCGCGCCTTGCGCATCGGGTTGGTGCTGGCATACGTATTCAGGGGCACGGCTCTGTATTTTGCCAATGTGCTCATACACATCAATTGGCTGAAACTGGTAGGCGGCGGGTATCTGATATTTTTGTGTTTGCAGTTTTTTTATAAGCGGCTTACCACGCGCAAGGATATTCTGGAGATTGAGCAGGAAGAGTTGCCGCCCGAGGTAAAACATCCCAGGCGCGTTATTCCGGGCCTCAGTCACTTTTGGAGCACCGTGCTGATGGTAGAGATGATGGACCTCACGTTTTCGCTGGACAATGTATTTGCCGCTGTGGCGTTTACTGACAACATTTATCTGGTTTGTTTGGGTGTATTTATAGGCATTGTAACCATGCGGGTGGTTGCCGGTTATTTTGTAAAACTCATGGAGCGATTTCCGTTTTTGGATGCTGTGGCGTTTGTGGTCATCGGCATATTGGGGTTGAAACTATGTTTGGGTTTTTACTGCGGTCATTACGGGCCTAACGAGTTTTGCGAAATGGCAGAGAGCGAACGTGCCGACATGTTTTTTTCGCTCGGCACAGTGTTGATTTTTGTTTCGCCTATCCTCTCATCGCTGCTGCTGGGTTATCCGCGCCGGGGGCATAAGCACAGGTTCAAGTAACCCGTATCATACACTGCTGTTGATGGTTACCTGGGGAACAACAGCGCGTAAAACAATTCACGTTATAGACCGTTGAATGAGATACCCACACTAAACTCGTTGGCTTTTGGGCCCCGGTTTCTTTTGAATACATCCAGCACCCCGTAGTATGCCGTGATGTTGAAACTGCTGTACCCGATGCGCAGGGTAGGCCCGAAACGGAACAGGTTGAAATCAGGAAAGCGCCGCTCTACGTAAACTTTGGTGATGTTGTTGATTTTGGTTTTTTCTTTAGTGTGAGCATCTACCCGAATGCCTGCTTTGATGCCGATGGCGAATTTCCACATCTGGTCGAATTTATCGGGGTTGGTTTTGATGCGAAACTCCACGGGCAGGTCGAAGTATTGGAGCGTCACTTTGTTTACTTTGTAGTTTTCGGGCTTATCAATTTTTTTAAAGAAAGCGCCGGCGCTGTCTTCTTCGAGGGTGTGGCGGCTATAGATGTTGGCGGCGCTGTAGCCAAGCCCGGGGGCAATGCTGAAGCGCGATTTTTTAATGCGGATGTCGTAGTAAAAGTAAATGTTGATGCCGCGGCTGTACCATCGGGTTTGCAGCCCGTTCATGCGGGGGCTGTTTTTGTTGTAAATCCAGTTGGTGCCGAGGAGGTCAATGGCGATGCGGTCGCGGCTGAATTTGCCGAAAAAATCGCGGGAGCGGTTGCGGTTTTCGCGTTTATCAGCAGCGGAGGGGTCTTTTGCTTTTCTTTTGAGCGAGTCCGGCTCAAAAGAAGCATAAGAAGAAAGGGTGGCAAAACACAGGAGCAAGAGGGCAAGGTATCGGCAAATGGAATTACAACTCATAGTGTGCAAATGTAAATATTATCGCTGATAAGGGATGTGCAGGGTTCGGGCGATGATACATACAGTTAATTTATCGGCTTTGAGGATTGGCAGTGAGTATTGAGCATTAATGCTTACAGCGTGTAGTGAAGAGTGCGGTGGCGTTGCAGCGATGTGAGAGGTGAAAGTAGTATTGGGTTTGTGAGAGTTGTAGCATCGGATTAAGGGAAAATATGCGTTGACTGCTGGCAGGGCTTTGATGAATTTTTGGCATAGGGGTGTGTTACCGCGCCCGCGCCTGCGG
>JANWXI010000077.1 GCA_025057415.1 Chitinophagales bacterium | reverse complement strand
TTTGGTTTTGTCAACTCTAAGGTAACTTAGATTTATTTAACCACTTCTCTCACTTTTTTATTTAGGACGCTATTGGTTGAAAATAGATTATGAGTTAAGGAAACATTGTAGCGTTAGAACAAAAGTTTACGGCTAAGAGCTAATGGGAATGTGGTTGTGATCGGGTCGCCCGCCTTAGGCGGGCGACCCGCGGGAATATGTGGAATTTCATGGTGTGAGATGTTTCCGCGCCAGCGCTTTTGGCGCTGGCGCGGAGATAACAAAGACAGCCGTACGAGATGTCGGTCGGGTCACCTGAAACTGTGAGACCGTCACCTTTTACTCGGGTGAGGGATGCGGAGGGCGCGACCAACGGGAGCGGTGCGTAACGCAGTGAAGCACGGGAGCGGCAGCGTACCCCGTAGCCAGCCCGACCCCGCTGCGGCGCGTAGCCCTGCGAAGCGCAGCAGCGGGGGCACCCCATAATAATTATATCAGGCAATTAATTGCCGCGTAGCGATTGAATTTTTTGAAGTAAAACACAATGCAGATGTGAAAGATAACACGGCATCATACGGTATTTTTTAGGGGTATTTATGTGCCTGTTTTAGTAAAAATAATTTCAATTTCTCGGTTAAAAATCGCCATAACACATTCAAGCAGATGTGTAGCATATTTTTCATTACTTTTTACAACTTCACGCCCTAACGGCACTAACTATTAAAAAATAATAACACATGAGCACCATCGTAATAGAGGGTATGCAGTTTTACTCACATCACGGTTATTACAAGGAAGAACAGATACTTGGCGGCAAGTTTACTGTAGATGTATTTATTGAAGCCAACCTGCAGGAGGCAGCCCTTACCGATGACCTTACCAAAACCATTAATTACGAAAGTATTTACCGACTTACAAAACAGGAAATGGAAATACACGCGCATTTAATTGAGCACGTTTGTCATCGCATACTGCAAAAAGTTAAGTCAGAGTATCCTCACATTCAAAAACTAAGGGTGAGGGTGAGTAAATATCACCCGCCTATGAAAGGTCATGTAGAGCGTGTGTTTGTAGAGTTAGAGGAATAATTTATTGTGCAAAGTGGACAAGCCGTTAAAAAAACTTCTTATTACCGGTGGGTCTGGTTTTCTGGGCTATCATGTGGCCTTGTTAGCAACGTCGCGCTGGCAGGTGTATGTTATGTATTACCGGAATACACCACTTGTAACCGGCACCATACCCGTTCATTGCGATATTACCCGTTACATTGATCTCGGCAACACGTTAGAAGAAGTACAGCCCGATGCGGTACTACACACGGCAGCGCTGGCAGATGCAAACTATTGCCAACTTCATCCCGATGAAAGCTTTGAAGTGAACGTGGAAGCTACCCGCAACCTGGCGGGAATATGCAGCGATTTGAATATTCCTTTTGCATTTACCTCTACCGATCTGGTTTTTGACGGCAAACGCGGCAACTATACTGAAGAGGATACACCCAACCCGTTGATGTGGTACGGCGCTCACAAAGTTCAGGCAGAAGAGGACGCCATGCGCATATATCCGCGTACCGTAATTTTTCGCTTGCCGATGATGTTTGGCTTGCGCGAGGCGAGTGGAAAAAATTTTATGTGGCAAATAATCAACCGGCTGAAAGAGGGTAAGCCCCAGCGATTATTCACCGATGAGTATCGCAGCGTAAGCGGAGCGCTCTCCATTTCGCGGGGTATTCTGCAACTTTTGGAAAATACATCGGGTATATTTCACGTAGCCGGTGCAGGTAAACTTTCGCGATATGAATTTGGCTTAATGGTGGCAGATGTATTTCGGCTAGAAAAGTCGTATTTAGAACCATGCAGACAAGCCGATGTGCCTATGCCGGCTCCCCGACCTGCTGATGTTTCGCTGGATATTCGCAAAGCCCGAAGTGCCGGTTATGAACCGGTACCGGTTAATGAAGAGTTGACAGCAATAGCTAAATCTGAAAATTTACAAAACCTAATTGCTAAGTTTGCCCCATGAATGTAACGGCTTCAGACAGCAAGCGTATTGCAAAGCCCGAATGGTTAAAGATAAAACTACCGTCCGGACAAGCTTACAGTGAGGTAAAACGAAATATTGAAAAACACCGCCTGCATACGATATGTGAAAGCGGTAGCTGCCCCAACCAGACCGAATGTTGGGGCGCAGGCACTGCCACTCTGATGATACTCGGCAATATCTGCACGCGTTCCTGTACCTTTTGCCATGTTACGACCGGCAACCCCGGGCAGGTTGATATTACCGAGCCGCTGCGTGTAGCCGAGTCCGTTAAACTGATGGGTTTGAAACATGTAGTAATCACTTCGGTGGACCGCGATGATTTGATTGATGGCGGATCTACAATCTGGGCTGCCACGGTGCGTGCCATACGCCGCAAAAACCCCGGTGTAACCTTAGAAACCCTCATCCCTGATTTTAAAGGCGTGCGCGAGAATGTACAACGCATCATTGACGTGAAACCCGAAATTGTGTCGCACAACATTGAAACCGTCAAACGCCTTACCCGTCAGGTACGTGTGCAGGCGCAGTATGAGCGCAGCCTGACTGTTCTTGCATGGCTGAAAGAAGGTGGTATCGAACGCACCAAAAGCGGCATCATGCTGGGCATGGGAGAAACTGAAGATGAAATTTTTGAGGCGATGGATGACCTGCGTAAACATCACGTGGACATTCTTACGATAGGTCAATATCTGCAGCCCACCCGTAATCATTATCCTGTGGCGCGCTATGTTACACCCGATGAATTTGCCCGCTACAAAGAAGTAGCGCTTTCCAAAGGGTTCAGGTATGTGGAGAGCGGTCCTATGGTGCGCAGCAGTTATCATGCCGAGCGGCATCTGGGATAAAATCACAAACAGCTTTTTGATGATTGGGCAATTTGATTTTGACCATCTACCGTGTTTCAGTAACAGAAATCAGGAGACACCCGTGCTGCGTATTGAATGCAGTTTAGAATGAATAAGCTGCTTACCATTATTGACAAATCAGGAACTAAATTCCGAATGATAAAAGCGCTCTGGCTGTACCGAAATTTAACCGTTTGGGGAAGTAAGCGGGTGCAGAAATAAGTTAGTGTAGAGGGTGTAAGAAACGGTACGAAAATGTAAGTATATGAATAATACCAGCGCTACAGCAATTATTACTAGTAGCTCTGCAGGTATGTACACAAATATACTGCATTACGGCAGCGATGCCTTAAAAGCCGCATAGTCGGTTATCTCAATCTGCGTAGAGGGGTTACCTGTGCAAGAAAGCTCCTGCTTTTTGGATTGAATGTTTTGCACGCGGTTGTCGGGGTTGGGGTGTGTGCTTAAAAACTGCGGAGGCTGCTGAGCGCCGCTGTTGATGATTTTCTGAAAAAAGTCGGCTGCGCCGTCGGCACGGTATTGTGTGCCGCACAGATAATAAACGGAGTGCATATCGGCATCGGTTTCGTGAGCACGGCTGAAAGCAAGCATCGTAAGGCCGGCTGCTATTTGTGTGAGCATATTTTGGTTTTTGCCCAACAGAACATCCATTAATATGGAAAAACCGTACTGTTTGGTGAGTTGCTGTGTAGAATGTCTGCGGTCGGCATGTGCCATCTCATGACCGAGTACCCCAGCCAGCGATGAGGCATTGTCCAGGTATTTAATCAAACCGGTGTATATGTAGATGTAGCCCCCGGGTGTACAAAATGCGTTGAGTGTGGTATCATCATTAATGATGTATAGTTTCCAGGCAAACTCATTGGCATACTGCAGCTTACCGCTGGCAATAATTTGTTGTTTCATATTTTCGAGGTACTGATAAGATGAGGCATACTGGGTTGGATTGAGTATAGGAAACTGAGCGGGGTTGGCAGCTATCTCCGCCTCTAATTGTGCACCGAAGGCCTTGTCATCCTCAATCGTGAAAAAGTTAACGCCCTTTTTACAGGCGCTGATGGTAAACAAACCACTTGCGGCAGCCGTTAAGAACAAGGCGAACAGCAGTTTTTTCATAAAAGTTATTTTTCGCAAATAAAGAAAATTTCATGCCGAATTTCGCATAGCATGCTCATATTGAAGTTTTTGTTGAATGGTAGCTACCAACATGTTAATAGCTACCTGATTTTCACCCCCCTGCGGGATAATGATATCGGCATATTTCTTGGTCGGTTCTATAAACTGCTGGTGCATGCTTTTTACTATCCCGTACCTTTCTATCACCTGCTGTGCAGTACGCCCTCGCTCGCGCATATCGCGCTCCATAATGCGGATGAGCCGGTCGTCCGGCTCGGCATCTACATACACTTTGATATCGCATAAATCGCAAACCCGCTTATCGGTGAGCAGCAAAATCCCCTCCACAATGATGACGTGCTTCGGTTCAACGCGTATGGTTTCTTTTTTGCGGGTAGAGGTGATGTAATCGTACGTTGGCTGCTCTATGGTTTCACCGCGTTTAAGCGCCTGCAGGTGCTGTACCAAAAGGTCAAACTCTACGCTGGCGGGATGGTCAAAATTGATGCGCTTCCGCTCTTCGGGCGGGATGTGGCTGTTATCTTTGTAGTAGTTATCCAGCGAGATGACAGCCACCTGGTCATAGCTGATTTTTTCCATGATTTTACGTACAACCGTGGTTTTGCCCGATCCGGAGCCGCCGGTTATCCCGATAATAAGCATACACCTGCAAATTGAATGTTGTACGAATATACAAGGTTATTCTTCAAAGTGTTGACCCGAAGCTCCGTCTTGATTTTTGCCGCGCATTTCTATTTCTCGTTTCATCTGGCAGGGCCGGCAAACACCGTACAGATTTAGCGAGTGATGTGTGATTTTGAAATTGAGTATTTCGCCCATCATCGTTTTGATTTGCTGGATGCGTGGGTCGCAAAACTCCACTACTTTTTTGCAATCTACGCAAATGATGTGGTCGTGCTGTTTGTAACCGTAACTCTTTTCGTACTGTGCCTGGTTTTTTCCAAACTGATGTTTCTTCACTAAGTCACACGAAACCAGTAAATCCAGCGTATTGTAAACTGTTGCACGACTTACGTTGTACTTTTTCTTTTTGACGAGGTACTCATACAAACTCTCCGCATCAAAGTGGTCATTGCGGGCGTAAATCTCCTCCAGTATGGTAAAGCGTTCGTTGGTTTTACGCAGTTGTTTTTGCTCTAAATAGGCAGAGAAAATGTTCTTGACCTCGTCCAGGTAAGGATGTGGTTTCTTTTTACTCAAAGCAGAAATTTTAACCCTTGGCTATCCAAACGGGTACCGTTACACGTATCTTGCTGAGTTTGCACTGCAACTGGAAATCG
This sequence comes from Chitinophagales bacterium, assembly GCA_025057415.1. Taxonomy (GTDB): domain Bacteria; phylum Bacteroidota; class Bacteroidia; order Chitinophagales; family LD1; genus Bog-950. Next base: position 10,276 of record JANWXI010000077.1, on the reverse strand, counting down.
CGCTTGGTATCGGGTGTATAGAACATGCTGCGCATGGTGCAGGTAAGCTCTCCGTCTAACCAGAAATATTTTTTTTCTGCGTCCCAGGTAACGTTCGTAATGGTAAGTTTACCCGTGCCGGGCAACATATAGTAACTTGCCCTGTCGTACTGCATGGCAACCGTAAAGTCGTACCGGTTGCCTGCGGCAAATGAGTTCGGGTAATCAATTTCAATCCAGATGCTTTCGGTAAAGGGGCGCCCGTCCTCAAGCTCGTACGATGGGCCATAAAATGTTGTGCTCACAACGTTTCGTGCCGGCACCATACCGTCCATGCTGGCGGCTTTATACATTACCAAACCCCGTAGGAGTTGGTCCTGGCGTACTTTAAAAGGTCGGTTGTCAATGGTAGCGCTGAAGCTTCCGCTGTTGTTAAGCTCGTATGTTTGAAACGATAAAAAGGTAAAACAAAATATAAGTGTGGATATCAAATACGTGCTCTTCATGTGGCGAAACTAATTTTTTTTCAGCACACTGCCAAACAGCTAAATCTTCTCCAGCACATCCTGCAGTGTCTGGCGCAGGTGTTCTGCAGCCGCCTTTCCGGGTTTGCCAAACACATGTTGCCGCTCACCGATACACAAATGATAATACGGCTGTCCGGCCGCTAAACAGGCATACGCAAATCCTGCTCCGTTGGTGGTTTGTACCTTTGCCAGGTGGTGTGTGACAAAGAGCTTTTCCATTTCCGGCTCGTACAAGCGGTTTGCCGTTACGCCTACCGCCTTGCGGTATGGCAAGAATACGTTCAGGTAGCTGTTTGTCAGGTTCACGATACCACCTCTAACATGGGGCGGTTCCTCGCGGTTCATCAGGTTTAAATCATAATAGCTTTGCCACTTTCCATCGGCTTTGTACCCTTCATCTCCGTTTTTCTCGTTAACGATGTTCAGGGCGATAATGTCATCCGGTAAATCGCCCAGTAAGCGCCCATAACCGGCTTTTATCGCCAGGTGGTATCGGCTTGCAGTGAGTATTTTGGTGGTGCGATGGGTAGTTACCGTGTTGCTGTATCCGATAATTGCCACCGTAACTTCATGGTTATTCACATCGGTGCTCAAAACGTATGGTTCGCCAATGGCAGGTTTCAGGTTATCAGCGGGGAGTATCTCCGTCAGTTCCGCAACCGATGATACGGCAAGGAGCAACTTCATCAGAGCTGAATGTTGTACTCTTTAATTTTGCGGTAGAGTGTACGCTCCGAAATACCCAGGTCGGCAGCAGCATCTTTGCGTTTGTTTCGGTGTTTGCGCAGCGCTTTCAGTATCAGTTCTTTCTCTACTTCGCTAAGGTTAAGGGTTTCCTCTATCGTGTCGTGCGGTTCGTAGGTTTCGGAATGAATTACCACCGGTTGTGAAGTGGTGGGCGGCATGGCTATGGGCTTATCGGCAGGAGCGAAGTTTTGTTGATACGGATGCGAAAAATTGTGCATCGGCTCCCCGTTGATTTGTCGTTTGGTCACATCAAATACAAACTGCTTCAAATCGTTTAAATCTTTTTTGAGGTCAAATATCAGTTTGTACAATATCTCGCGCTCTGTGAGGTTTCCACCCGACTCGTAGCGCACTTCGGCAAGTGCGGGCAGGCGGTTGTCGGCTATGTCCGGCACAAGTTGCATCAACTCCTGTGCGGTGATTTCTTTGTCCACCGCAAGCACCGAAAGTTGCTCGGCAACATTTTTCAGTTGGCGCACATTACCGGGCCATGGGTATTTGAGGATTAACTGGCGGGCATCCTCCGTTAGCCGTATCGGAGCCACTCTGTTGCGCTCGGCAAAGTCGAGTGTAAATTTTTTGAAAAGCAGGTATATATCCTCTCCGCGGTCCCGCAGGGGCGGTATATAAATGGGTACAGTAGAGAGGCGGTAGTAGAGGTCCTCACGGAAACGCCCGCTGCGCACGGCCTCTTGCAGGTTCACATTGGTGGCGGCAATCACCCGCACATCGGTCTTCATCACTTTGCTTGAGCCAACGCGGATGTACTCTCCGCTTTCCAATACGCGCAACAGGCGCGCCTGTGTGCCATGGGGCAATTCACCCACTTCGTCCAAAAAAATTGTACCGCCGTTTACGGTTTCAAAGTATCCCTTGCGCGACTCGCTGGCGCCCGTAAAAGCTCCCTTCTCGTGGCCAAACAACTCTGAGTCAATAGTGCCTTCCGGTATAGCGCCGCAGTTTACGGCTATAAACGGATTGTGCTTGCGTTGACCAAGCTGGTAAATGATTTGTGCAAACACCTCTTTACCAACGCCGCTCTCACCCGTAATCAAAACAGTGAGGTTAGTGGCGGCTACCCGCTCCGCTATGCTGATAGCGTGGTTCAGGGCAGGCGAGTTGCCGATAATACCAAACCTGTTCTTAATTGATTGTATATCCATATTTCTACACTACCTCGCCCAGCAGGGTTGCGCTGGTGCAGTCCGTAATTTTAACGTTTGCATATTGTCCGGGGCAGTAGTCACCTTTTGGGAATACCACCACCTTGTTTTGTGAGTTGCGGCCGTACCAGTGATGTGCACTGCGGGCTGAGGTCCCTTCAATCAACACCTCAAATGTTTTCCCCACATCAGCCCGGTTGCTCTCTAATGAATGTTTTAGCTGCAACTCAATGATTTCATGCAGCCGTCGCTTTTTTACCTCTTCGGGTACATCATCGCGGTAGCGCTTGGCGGCAGGAGTGCCGGGCCGCTCGCTGTAAATAAACATGTATGCCATGCTGTATCGCACCTCCTCCATCAAACGCAGCGTATCGCGGTGTTCCTCTTCGGTTTCTGTACAAAAACCTGCTATAATATCGGTAGAGATTGCTGCCTCCGGCACTATACGGCGTATAGCCCTGATGCGCTCTAGGTACCATTCGCGGTCATAGGTGCGGTTCATCAACCCCAGAATGCGCGAGTTACCGCTTTGCACAGGCAGGTGAATGTATTTGCATATATTATCGTACTGCGCCATTACGTGCAGTACATCATCTGTCATGTCTTTGGGGTGCGATGTGGAAAAGCGCACCCGCAAATCGGGGGCGATATTCGCCACCATCTCCAACAGCCGCGCAAAATTCACCACCCCATCGCTGTATTTGGCGTCAACCAGTTTTTTACCCACCAGCGTTTTATCATCGCTGTACCGGTACGAGTCCACATTTTGCCCTAATAAGGTCACTTCGCGGTACCCCTGTGCATACAGGTCGCGCGCTTCAGCCACTATGGTGCGGTAGTCGCGGCTACGCTCCCTGCCCCGGGTGAGCGGCACCACACAAAACGAACACATATTATCACACCCCCGCATAATGCTGATAAAAGCCGTCACCCCGTTGCTGTTCAGGCGCACCGGATTTATCTCCGCGTATGTTTCCTCGCGGCTCAAGAGCACGTTCACGGCCTTTTGACCCGTCTCTGCCTCCTCTATCAAAGCGGGTAGCGACCGGTAAGCATCCGGCCCTGCTACAATGTCCACTATCTTCTCTTCCTCCAGAAATTTTTCCTTCAGCCGCTCCGCCATACACCCCAGTACACCCACCAGCGCGCCCTTGTTGCGTTTCTTTACAGCATTAAAAGTTTGCAGACGGTTACGCACCCGCTGCTCTGCATGCTCGCGTATGGCACATGTGTTTATCAGTATCACATCTGCCTGCAGGTAATCTGTAGTGGAGTCATATCCCGCATTTGCTAAAATTGACGCCACCACCTCGCTATCAGCAAAGTTCATCTGGCATCCGTAACTCTCTATGTAAAACCGCTTCCCGTTTGCGCGCACATGCGCCGGGCGTTGTACTGCCAAAGTTTCCCCCAGCCTTTCCTCCTCTATTCGTTTGGTTGAAAGCTCAAAAGCCGTTTCATACTGGTAAAGTTTCGTTTCCATTGTCGGTACAGGGAGAACGTTGTAGCGAAGCGGAGGATCGAACTCCGGACCTCAGCATTATGAGTGCTGCGCTCTAGCCAACTGAGCTACCTCGCCATTCGTGCCGCAAATATACGCCATTGTGACAAAATGACAAAAATATCTCATTGACAAACATATTCCGACTCGTAAATCCCACAACTGGATGTGATATTTTATGTTTTGGTAGGGTGGGGGTGCCCCCGTTGCGCCCCGCTCGTCCCTCACGGGGCGCAGCGGGGTCGGGCTTGTTACGGGGTACGCTGCCGCTCTCGCCGCGCCTGTGCGTTGATTGTTTTTCAACGGTACAGGCGCGGCCGCTTCGCTGCGCTCGCGCCCTTCACATCCCTCACCCGGGCAAGCGCTCTGGCAGCCCTTGTGTTGCGCAGAGCGGCACAAAGGAGCTGGGGTTGCGGTGAATTAGTATTAAAAACAAAATTAATGTTTTCAGAGGATATCCGGGCGCGCCTTTGGCGCGCGCCCGGAAATTACATTGCAGCAAGGTTAGCGTGATATGTTTTCGCGACCTGCCGCAGGCAGGTCGCGATGTATTACAAATTGAGTTGAAGTTTGTATTTAAGGGGCAGTTATGAGGCGCGCTCCATTAAATTAAAATTTACACGCCTGTGTGCATAATCCTGCCTATTCGCAAATGATAATTACATTTTCACTCGAATGGCAGTAACAAGTTTTGTAGCCCATAGCGTGTTGCACAATACAACATCAACACGAATACACTCTTAACATTTTACCATATATCCGGTACGTAATAATACAACCTCGTGTGGATAGTTCACAAATAGATGCACCGTTCACAAAAACACAACATATCAATCATTAAAAAATAAATTTATGTAAACAGTGTGCTGATGATACCCATAAAATTTTGCAAAAATTTAATATGAATAAGCGCGAAGTAAAACTCGCTGTCATCTCAGATGTACACCTGGGTACTTATGGTTGCCATGCGGCGGAACTGAACCGTTACCTTAAAAACATACGCCCCGAAATACTCGTAATTAATGGCGATTTTATTGATGGATGGCAACTGAGCAAAACCTATTTTCCCGAAACGCACTGGAAAGTTATCAAACGCATTATCAACCTCATGATGGACGGTACTCAGGTTTACTACCTCACCGGAAATCACGATGAGGTGTTGCGCAAATTCAGCGGACTGCAGTTAGCAAATTTTCATCTGGAAGACAAACTGGTGCTCAATATTGACGGCAAAACCTGCTGGTTCTTCCACGGTGATGTGTTCGACATTACCATGCGCCACTCCAAGTGGCTCGCAAAAATCGGCAGTAAGGGTTACGACCTTCTTATTTTGCTCAACCGGGCGGTAAACCTGTTCCTTGAAAAAACCGGAAGAGAAAAAATATCACTCTCCAAAAAAGTAAAAGACAAAGTGAAAGCCGCCGTTAAGCACATCAGCCAGTTTGAGCGCACCGCTGCCGAAATATCGGTACACAACCGCTACGACTACGTTATATGCGGCCACATCCACGAACCGGTGATGAAAGAATACGCCTTTACGACGGGCAACACCGTTTATCTGAACAGTGGCGACTGGGTAGAGAACCTAACGGCGCTCGAGTACAACCACGGCAAGTGGGAGCTGGTATATTACAAAAATCTGCATCTGGATGACGATACCGATGCTGACCTAAGCATCCACCAACCTTCAGCCGATATCGTGGAATTGCAAAGCGCTTTTATCCGCATTACCGAAATCTCAAAAACCGGCTCTTGAGTAAATCATCTACATCACGCTTGCTAAAGCAACTTGCCTTACACCCGAGCCACTGGGCGCTCAGTCAACTGCGCAAAACGCACCCTACACATATTATGCCACTAAAAAAAATCCTATGAAAATCCTTTTCGGTATTCAGGCCACTGGCAATGGCCACATCACCCGCTCTACCGAAATTTATCGCTTGCTAAAGCAACATCCCGAAGTAGAACAACTGGACGTGCTCATCAGCGGGGGCAAGGCACAAATGGGGCTTCCATTCGAAGTAAACTACGAGTACAAGGGGTTGAGTTTCTACTACGGCAAAAAAGGAAAAATCTCCGTATTGAAATCCATCGGAAAAGCGGGATTTTTATCCATAGCCGTTGCCTTGTGGAAAGTACCCTTCAAAAAGTACGACCTCATCATTTCCGACTTTGAGCCCATCACCCTGTGGGGCGCAAAAATTGCAGGTGTAAAACACGTCGGTATCGGCAATATGTACGCGCTTACTTCTAAAAATTTCCCTAAAACCAAAGGCAGCTTCATTACGAAGTGGTTTGCCAAAATCATGTGCCCTGCCAAAAACAAAATCGGCATGCACTTCCGAAAGTACGATGACTTCATCTATTACCCCGTAATTCGTGGCGAAATTCGCCATGCCGTGCCAGCCGATAAAAATTTTGTACTCGTTTACCTCAATTCATTTACCGATAAAGAACTGCTGGACTGTTTGCAGCATCCGGCTTTGTCTTCATACCGCTTTTACATCTACTCAAAAAATACAACACAAGCATACACATTTTCCAATTGCATCGTAAAACCGCTTAGCCAAACAGATTTTACTACCGATATTATCAACTGCTCTGCCGTGCTCACGGCAGGAGGATTTCAAACCGTCTCAGAGGCGCTCTACCTCGGTAAAAAACTTTTTGTGATACCGATTAAAAAACAGGCCGAGCAAATCAGTAACGCCAAAGTTCTCAGCGATATGGGCGTGCCCACTTCTATAGAGTTAAACCCGCTGGAAATAGCCGCATGGCTCCGCGAAAGTCGTTCCGTTCAGGTTAAGTTTGACGATGACCTGCCTAAAATTATCAATGCCATTCTCAACGCGCCGCACAACGGCCGCCGCAAAAAAGTAGCTTGAATTTTACAGCTACTTTTACACGATATGAAACCGGCAATTACAGCCATACTCTTAGCAATAGCAGGGCATGCTCATGCGCAGCAAGATGCGTTTGCATTTTCATACAGAGGCATGCACTTAGACGTGGCACGGCACTTTTTCCCAAAAGAAGTAATTTACCGCTATTTAGATACCCTTGCGGTCTATGGCATAAGCCATTTCCACTGGCATTTGACCGATGACCAGGGCTGGCGAATTGAGATTAAGAAATACCCGCGGCTTACAAGCATTGGCGCCTACCGCAGGGAACCCGATGGGAGCACCTATGGTGGTTACTACACGCAGCAGGACGTACGCGACATCGTGAACTATGCGGCGGCTAAAGGCATTACCGTAGTGCCTGAAATAGACCTGCCCGGGCATGCCTCGGCAGCCATTGCCGCTTATCCGTTTTTGAGTTGTCACGGGCGCCAGATTGAAGTGCCCGCACGCTGGGGCATTTTCCGCGATATTATATGCCCTACCGATACGGCTATACGCTTTTTTCAGGATGTGTTAGACGAGGTGTTGACATTGTTCCCATCACCTTACATCCACCTGGGTGGCGATGAGGTGCCCAAGCATCAATGGCGCCAAAGTGATTTTGTAAAACAGTTGATGAAAAAAAATAATATAAAATATTACCGCGGCGTACAGCGCTACTTTACGGAGCAGTTGGAGAGGTACGTGGAGAGCAAAGGAAGGCGTTGTATCTTGTGGGGCGAGGCGGTGCGCGGTGGTGCTAGCCCCCGTAGCATTATCATGAGCTGGAGGGATAAATATGCCGGTATCCGCGCGGCGCGCAAAGGTAATGAGGTCATCATGGCGCCTCGTTTTTATTGCTACTTTGACTATCCGCAGTACTTCTCCGAAAAAAAACCTGCCTTTTGGATGACCTACCTTACCTGGCGAAAAGTAGCGCGTTTCACCCCCCACTCCGTATGGCTCACAAAAAGACAAAACGAAAAAATAATAGGCGCTGAAGCTACCTTATGGACAGAGTACGTACCAGACGAAAAAAAACTCTGGCATCAGCTTTTGCCGCGTTTAAAATACTTCAGCGAAGCGCTGAAAAAAGACAGATGAGCTGTAAACACTTGCATTAGAAAATTTGAATATACATGTTGTCATGTTTTGAAACTGAAATTTCCCGATGTGTCACGCCAGTAATCACACATTCGATTTCGCCATTCGAATTGTCAATTGAACTACCTGCGCGCTGTGGAGAGGTAAAGCGGACAATTATAACTACTCACATATCTGTTGAGTGCTGCCTCTGAAACGCAACCCCGCACTCAGCGGACTGCACGCCAGCGTATCTAATGCAGCGTTGGTGAGCAGTACGCTATCTACCTGTTTAAAGTAACGGCTGCTGAATATGCCGTATCCGCCGCGGATGTTGGTGTATGGCGGCAGAGCTTCGTTGGAACTGATACCTGTTTGCTGCGTAGCTTTTGAAGAGAGGTATGTGGCAAAATCGCTGCCCCCTGCGCTGACTTTAAAAGTCATACCTACGGCGCGGTTGAATTCGCGGTAACGGTCTGAGCGTTTTTCCAGCCGGTTTTGCAGTGCGTTGATGAGTGAGTTAGCCGTAAACTCCGCTTGCACCGGCAATGCCCCCGGCACGTATTCTAAGTAGAAGTTTCGCAGCAAATAATATTCTATGAATGTGTCTTTCACCAGTGTATTGGTGGTAGCATCGTACTCCAGATACGGAAACCGCACCAGCACATCATACACTCCCGCGTTGGGCGCTCTGTAAAAATTCACTGCAGGAGCGTTGGTATTACGCAGAGGAAGCGTTTGCGCCTTAATCGGAACGTTGATGGTAAAATCCTGCACCAAACGGGTTTTGGCTGAAAATTCGCGCCCGTTGGCGGTGTTTAGTACCCGCAGTTCATATTCTTTGGTGGCATCGAGGTTGGCATTGCACGTGTAAACATAATGCTGCGATGATGAAAACGTACCGTCTTCTTTCGGCATTAACTTTTTTACCAATGTATATACAGGGCCACCGGGTAGCGTCTTTAGCTGCACCAATAAACTATCGGTGTAATAGACAGAGTCATTAACGGCTGCAGCGGTGTAGGCATTTCCGTCAATCAAGAAACCTTTTTGTATGCGCACGTAGTGGGTGGATTCGCCCGAATTCAGCAATCCGTACACGATGGGAACTTCTTCGTAACGCGCAGTGAGGTCAAAATCCTGCTTACAGGATGGCAGGATGCATACAAGCGCCAAAAATGGTAACACATAAATGCGAAACATGCCCGCAAACGTAAACGAAAAAAGGAAAACGGAATCGCTTGTTCATCAGATTCTCTGGCGCATGGCTTCATAGAGAATGATACCGGCGCTCACCGATACATTTAAACTTCCGGTGGCACTTTGTATCGGTATGCCGATGACATCATCGGCTGCCTTTACCAGTTCGGGCGATATGCCCTTTCCTTCGTTACCCAAAATAACTGCCACAGGAACTTTCCACTCGGCAAGAGCGGCGGGTTTTCCCTGGGGATGAGTGGCGTACACTCGCACACCCGCGGCTTTCAGGTATTTTACGGTAGTGAGTAAACTCTTCTCGCGACACACGTAAATGTGATTTAGCGCTCCGGCGCTGGTTTTCATGGCTTCAGCATTAATTTGAGCGGCGCCCGCAGAGGGGATTATCAAGGCGTGTGCCCCCAGACAAGCAGCGCTGCGGGCTATGGCGCCAAAATTGCGCACATCTGTGATGTGGTCTAATATGAGCAAAAGCGGATTTTCGCCTTTGCTCAGCGCCTGGTACACTACATCCTCTGTTTTTTGATAGGTAATCCATGGCATTATCGCAACCACGCCCTGGTGGTTAAAATCTCTGTTCCGCACATACTTATGCAAAATGGACTCTAATTTTTCGCGAGGAACACTCTGCACCGGCACCCCTACGGCATTTGCCATTTGTCGGATAGCAGTAATTTCATCTCCGGTTGCAGTTTTCAGTAAAAGAATTTTGTCTGGTCTTTTACCTGACTTTATTGCTTCTATTACCGGCTTGCGACCGGCCAGTATCATCTGCTCAGGATTCTTAGGTTCACGCAAGGTAGCTGGTTTTCGGTATGGTAAATAAACTTATTAGAGTAAGCGCATAGTTAACCTGGTACAATTTTACGTTTTTTATTATATATGTCCAGTGAAGCTGTATATTTTGATGAATAGTGTTAAGTGCCAATCCTTGTGTTGATTGCGCGGGCATTGGATATCTTTTTGCTAACGTAAGCGATACTAATACTCGCAGCATGCTTGATTGTTTGGAAAGTGTTGATGAAAAGTAAATATATCGTACAGCTTGAAAATATCAGCAGTTATTGGCTGCAGTGGGGGTGTTTGAAAGCAATGTATTTGGTAGGTTGGTATAATTACAGTGATTAGATGCGAGTAGTTATTCGCGGGGTCGCCCGCCCATGGCGGGCGACC
>JANWXI010000076.1 GCA_025057415.1 Chitinophagales bacterium | reverse complement strand
CCTCTGGCGCGGCACCCCCCAAACCAACCACCCCCAAAACCCCCCACCTCTGGGTTCGCCCCCCCGCCCCTGCGGGGGCCGCAACCCAACCCACCTCAATCAAACATTTTTTTACATAAAATATATTTTTAATATTTTACTATACAAACTACTACAATCACACTTCTGATTCCCCGCTCAACCCCTTCGCTCCCCTGCATCAATCGTTGCGGGCTACGTGATAAAAGATAACACTGTACTTTGATAACAAATGACAGTTCAAGAATTGAATTGTCTGAAACTAAACTACCTTACCAGTTTTTCAGCGCTTCATACACACGGTTAACGGGTAAGCCCACCACATTAAAATAATCCCCTTCAAACTTTCGTATCGCCACTGCGCCAATCCATTCCTGGCAGGCGTAACTGCCCGCCTTATCATATGGCCGGTAATTATCCACATAGTATGCAATTTCATCCTGCGTTAACCGGTTAAAGGTTACATACGTTGTTTCGCTAAACGAAACTTTTTTAGTAGTTGAGAGTAAACAAACCCCCGTTACAACCTGATGGGTGCGCCCGCTGAGTTCCGTGAGCATGCGGATAGCATCTTCCCGTCCGTTCGGTTTTTCGTAAATTTTTCCGTCAAGCAGTACGATGGTGTCAGCGCCTATTACAATCATCCCCTCACCAATAGGCACCGAAGTTGCTTTGCGCTCTGCCAGAATCTGCGGAATTTCTTCAGGCAACACACCCGGCGGGTGGGTCTCATCAGCGTAGGTGGGCACCACCTCAAACGGAATACCAGCTATGGTCAGCAATTCCCTTCTTCGCGGTGAACCCGAGGCAAGGATGATGGAATACGGCAAACGCAGCATATACTATTTGGGGGCTTCCCCGGGGTTTTCCTCTTTCAATTCATTCTCGGGTTGAGGCGCCTCCTGGTTGTTGGGTTTGGGAGCTTCATCCTGTTTGGGTGCGGTGCGGTCGGGTGGCGGAGCGCTGAAGATACCTCCGCCGCTGAGTTTCAGTTTCTCCAACTCATAAATGCGTTGCAACTCTCGCTGGCGCTCTATCTCCTCGCGTTGGTCGGGGGTAATAATTTCCTGTTGCACAGGGTAGCCGTCATCCACAGGGCCGGGCACCAGTACACTATCGAGGGGAGGTAGCGTATCACCGGGCAGCGGTAAATCAAGTTTTGGCTCATACCGCGGGCGATTAATGCCGTTAGCTTTATCTTTCATGTATTCCATAAAATCGGTTTTGTTCATAGACGACCCCAACGTGAACAAGTAAAAACGATCATTCTCTCCTTTCACTCTTCGTTTATCAGGCGGTGTGGTGCTGACCATCGTGTTGATATCGTCATAAGACGAAAGAACCCCGAGTGTGCCGGGTCTGTATTCAAAATATACCCAGTCATTGGTACCGGTCTTGAGGTAAATTGTAAACAGGTCTGCACCTCCTTTGTATTGTATTTCAATGTAGCCATCCAGCTTTTTGTTAATTACTTTTTTACCTACCATAGCCAAACCGATTTTGCCTACGCTCCGCAGCGAAACATCAGCGCTGTCAAACACAAAATTTACATCGCTGAAAACCCAGTTGTGCGTGAGGGCTTTCGGGCGCTTGTTGAATTGACCAGTTGCTTCAAAATCGGTGTAAAGTTTTTTGTCTTCCTTCTCGTCACATAACTCGGCAATCGCTTTCTTTTGTTTATCGTTGTCGTAATTAATGTCTGTAAGGTCAATGTTATCGCCAGCCATGTAAAACTCTAACCGCTCCTGAATTTTATCATCCAGGCGCATGTTGAGACCTAACGTAAGATTGAATTTGTACTTGTTACTGTCCAGATAAACATCAGCGCTGCCGGCAGCCAGGGTTTTTATAATACCGAAATTGGCTCCAAGGTTAAATCGCCCCTCGGCTTTAATGACACCTTTTTTATCGTCATATACCATCAAGTTTCCGGCAGGTTTGTTGTCTGTAATTTTTTTCGGGCTGCCAAGCAGATATTCCCCGCTGCTCTTTTGAGTTACAATACCGGTTGCCCGGAATATTGAAATATCTTTGTTTTCGCTCTTGGGACCCAGCACAGTAGCGTAAATAGGTTCTTCTACTGAAAACGGGTTGATGTGAATTCCCGCATGGAGCGGGGTGTTGCGGCTGTTTCGCACGCTGTCAAATTTCAGCTCCAGGCGATTGGGGTCCACATACTGCTTAATGGCAAAATCGGATGTTACAGCTTTGGGGTGTTTAAGGTCTAACTTCGCAAAGCCCTTAAAGAATAGCAGCGAGTCAACAGAAGTGAGCAGCACGTCTCCGTTATATCGCACCGAAGGGTATAGGAAAAAGTTTTGATTTTCGCTGATGTCGGCTTTGGCATAAATATTCCAGTGCTCCGCGCGATCTTTTTTCCGTTCCGGATCATTGCTCTTTTTCGTACCAATGTCGGCAAAGTGTATAGATTGTTTGTTGCCTTTACTAAGGTAAGTGTAATCGCCTTTGGCACGCAGTTCCGATTTGCTGTAAATATCCACGGTGGCATTCTCTATTTTATGCCAGCGCCGCAAGGTATCAGCTATGATGACGGCATTTTTCAACTGACGCATGCGAGCAGCTTCTTCTATTATCACAATGCCGCTGTCGGGTATTACGCTCGCATCGGCCACTTTTATTTCCGGTACCTGCTCAATGCGCAAAACAGAAGTCGCCAAATTGTACGTGGCGCGCTTGCCCAAAAAGTTCAAACCCTTTTGTTCAGCACGTGTTGAAGTAAATATTTCTCCGGGACCTTGCGGGGGCGCTTTAAAATCCAGTATCTTTTCATCCATAAACCACTTGAATTCATTGATGTTAGTGCGATACTGGTTGTAAGTAAAATCGGTCGGTATATTTTTTTGGTTTGAAACAAAGTCACCGATGCGCGTTTTGAAATCCACTTTGGCGCTCACGTTAGGTGTTTTAAAAGTTACTTTATCACCGGTGGTTTTAATATTGAGCGAAGCGGTGTCGGCACTCAAATTCATGGTTTGAAAACTAAAATCTTTTGATGTAAGAGTGGCTTCACTCCAATCGAGCGTACCGTTGCCCCGCAGTCCTTTACCGGTGAGCAGCAGTTCGCCTTTAAATGTGGTAAGCCCGTCATCGTACATAGCAAAGGGTACGTCTTTGCTCCCCATGTATATGTGCATGCTATCGGCATTCGGTCTCCAGAAAATACGGTCGTTGTATCCTCGTACCGATGGGGTCTTTACCCCCTCAAAGGTCTTCGCAATCGTAAAACTGTCAGTATTAGCGAGCATACTGTCCGGGTAAAAACGCACCAGAGGGGTGCTGAAAGCAGCCGTGGAGTGGGTGATCCTGCCCTCGCCTGCCAAACCGTTATAGTTCAGTTCAAATTTACCATAGTATTTTCCCTTGCCTTTGTACAGGTCATATCCGTTTTTAGGTGTTTCTGATTTGAAACCGAGCGACCCATCGGGTTGTATGCTCACACTGTCGCGAAGGTCAGGCAGAATGCCGGCGCTAACAAATTTACCTTTCCAATTGATAACGCTTGCGCTGAAATTGTTTAAGCTATCCAGACGGAAAGGATCTATTTCAAAATAAAAGTTTTTGCGGTTATATGCCCCTTTGGCTACGGTGGGGTCATCGTAGTAGATGTAAGATTTTTCGCGTGAATAGAGACGCGGAAACTGCGGCAGTTTGGTGCGCCCCGATTTGTTGATGGGGGCATCTATTTCTAACAATCCTTTCAGGTTTTCGACCCTGGAGCGGAGTGGTTTCAGTATCGGGTTACCTTCGCGGTCCACCTTACCACTGTCTTGTACGTGAATCACAAGCGTGTCCACCTGCAACAAATCAACGGTAAACGGGGCGTACTGAAATTTGAATTTCTGACCGTAAAAATCCATGCGGCCGGCATAAATCAATCCGTCAAACTCCATGTTGCGATCTCGCTGCAAGCTAACGGACTGGTCTTTGGGTCTAAAATAGACATACGCTGAATCGCTAATGGGTATTTCGGCAACTCCTTTCAGGTCAATGTTGCTGCTACGGAGGTCTATCCGGTCGTTGCCGGTTTGGGGTACTGAGCGTATTTTGATGATATCGTAATCAATTTTTTTAGAATTTGCCAATACATAGTTTAGAGTTTTATCTCTAACCGTCACGATACCCTGTTCTTCGTTATAATTGATAAAACCGTTTTCTACTAATAAGTAAAATATGGAACGCGCCTCGCTCTCGGTCAATTTAGGATCAAATGCTTTTGCTACCTCGAGCGCACTCAAATCACGACTGCCGTTCTTTTCGTATAATCTGCGCAAAATTGACAGTGGTTCATAAGATGTAAAACCCTGCATTTTCCGTATTAGGTCTCTGTCAAAATAATTCACCGACTCAAATACGCCCGGTTTTTGCCCTACACCCGAAAGTATTTTCAGGTTCAGTACCGAAGAGTCCAGATTCCAGAATATCGCGTCTGTCTGAAACTCGTGATTGTGATAGGAGTCAATAAATTTAGCTTTCCCCATGCCGGTTTCACCGCGCAGCAATCTGATTTCGCGCTTTTGTATTTTGTAAACAACGTTCAATTGCGGGTGGTAAATGGAATCGTTGCCAAAATATATACTCACTTCAGCTTTTTCAGCTCCTATTTCTTCACCCTGTCTGAAGGTAATTCCGTTAGAACGTGCACGCAGCACGGGTGTTTTACCGTCGCGTGCATAAAAAATTAATGAACCTTTATTTTCAGTATTACCTCTCCCGATAAATTTTGCTCCCCACAAACTAAAACCGCCGGTATATGATACATTAGGTGCAATATCCTTGATAGTCAAATTCACATTATATGACTCGAAGCGGGGATAACTGAGAGTAGCCGAATCAGCACTGCTGACTAACTTATCGGTTAACCTGCCGTAAAGAGGTGTTTTGAAGTAATCAGTGTGTACGAAAAGGACGGTATCTACTGTGTAAGAAAAATTTGTAAGGTTGATAGTGTAGTTTTTAAAAGTGCAATACACTTTGGCAGGGTCGAGACCTACGCGTTGCCAGTCAACACGACCCGATTTGCCCTCCCAGCGGTTTTCAATTGGAAGGTAATCGCCCGAGGTTTGTTTAATGATAATTGTATCGCCTTTTACCATACCGGTTAAATTGCAGGCAGGTATGCTTACCTTCGCTTTACCATCTTCGAATTTTAGGGTATAATCGCGGGTGTCAACAACCCATTTTTTGGCGGGAGTACTGTTAAGTGCGTTCTCTTCAAAAAAAGACCGTGAAAATTCTATCGTTTTCAGATAGTTGCTGTTGTCGCCTTTTTTTTGGTTTTCTATCACATCAGTTAGAAATTCGTTCCAGTGTTTGAATTTATCTTCTGATAAACCGGATTTTGCAGCGGCAATTACCGCCTTGATGTAAGGGTTGAAATGGTTGTTGGCACTCATTTGTCGTTCAGCCATTACATTACACACACTTGCCATGTACGGATACCAAGTTGGTGTAATTTTACCGGCTTTTACCATACTTTCCAGTTCATTCATCACGCTGATGTTTTGCTCCATCCGGTTGGAGGTCATGAAATTTCCCAGTTCCTTAAAGAATTTTTCGTCTTTTGGAAAAGTAACCACTAATTGCGCATACGATGCGAGACCGATCGTAAATAAAACCGTTGTAAAAAGCCAATTCATCGGGTAAATATGAAAACAAATTGGTAATGATTTCAACCTGCTTTACAAAAGATTATCAACGTGTTAAGAATACACTTGACATTCTGAAAAACGCACGGCACGTATGGGTTTCATCACAATTTTGAAGCGGCAGGGACTTCCGGTCAAAATTATTTTCATTGGATTACACACATTACACATAGTTGTTTGAAATACTTGGCAGGCAGATGTAAATATATTTTTCATAACTTGGCGCAAAAACTGTAATGTGTTGAAAAAGATTTTTTGTGCCTTGTGGGCAATTTGGGGCTTTACGGCTTTCATGGCAATTGTTATAGTACTTACGCCCGTGTATTTTCTTATTTTGACGCTTGGGGGCAAAAAATATTCTATGCGCTTGATATGGTTTAACTTTCGTTATGCCTCCCCGTTTTTATGCAGTTTGTTGTTGCTGAAAGTAAAGGTACATGGTGCTGAACGAATCAACCCCTTACAGCCATACGTATTTGTCGCTAACCACAATGCCCAGATTGACATTATTTGCGGAGCAAGTGCTACACCACAGCCCGCTCGTTTTCTGGCAAAAGTCGAAGTAAAACGAATTCCCTTTTTCGGATACATGGCCAGGATGTTCACTATCCTTGTGGATCGCAAAAATAAAGAAAGCAGAGAGAGGAGTTATCGCCATATGGTTGAAGCATTGCAGCGTGGCGAAAGCATTTTTATTTATCCGGAAGGCACGCGAAACAGAACAGATGAACTTTTGAAAGAGTTTAAAGATGGAGCTTTTAAAGTGGCCATTATGGCTCAGGTGCCCATTGCCGTGCAAACGCTGCGAAACACCCGTAAATTAAACGACCCGCGCTCCCTGTATTTGTGCCCAGGTACCGTAGAGGTGTACTGGAGCGAACCAATACCCACTGCGGGAATGACTATGAACGATTTACCCCTCCTGAAAGAGAGGGTGCGCCAGGAAATGCTCGCTCATCTGCAGCAATAATTTAACCCGACTTCAAAATCTGTATGCCAATGCCGCATTGCAGGCATTTCAGTTTATTGCAATAATTTTGGCGTAACTGCAGCAGTCCCTGCGTATCAGATGCGTTGCTTACATGTATACCCGCCTCTTCCCACTGCCTGATGAAGCGGTTGTTCTCAGGTTTACACCCCTGCAATAACTGTACGGCGCGGTCGCAGATGTCCTCATCGCCCTTGTACTTACCATAGGCAAACAGAACTGGAGCAACAGCATTAATCGCTATCAGGTGAACCACACTTTCACCTGGTGAGCATTTTGTTTGGTGAGCAGCTTTATCAAACATGTAATGAGTATGCCAATACTCACTAGTTTTCACATTAAATATATCTTTAATGTAATTTACGTTACTGCAGGCGAGTATGGCAGCAA
The DNA here is from genome assembly GCA_025057415.1 of Chitinophagales bacterium. Classification (GTDB taxonomy): domain Bacteria; phylum Bacteroidota; class Bacteroidia; order Chitinophagales; family LD1; genus Bog-950. The sequence continues at coordinate 8,762 of JANWXI010000076.1, read as the reverse complement.
AGGAGAGTTTGCGGCTGTGCAGCAAAGCCGCCAACTGCGCAATGCGCAACGTGGGGAAATGCGGTGGGCGTAAGCGCAGAAATTTCCATACAGAGTAATCGAGTGGGACAATGTGGTGTAAACGCTTGAGGTATAGAAACTCTTTGCGCAGCAGCCGCGGGTAATCATCGTTATGGTTATGTTCCAGCATACCGCTGGCGCCAAACAAAAGCGCTTCAATCTGAATGAGTTGGTCGGCATGTTTAGCAATCAACTTTACCGGAACACGTTCCGCCAACCATTGCATTGGTTCTTTATTAACCTCGGCGCCCAGATAACGTGTCACATATATGTAAAATACCTGTTCCCAATCGTAGCGATAACGTTCTAGCAGAGGTGTGAGAGCATTTACTTTCTGCTCTAGTCGCTCCATTACCATACGCTCTATGGTAAATCGTATCGTGATGTCATCAACCTTATCCAGAAGCCCCGAACAGGGTATTGGTTTTTTTTGACGCATCAGGGCGTAGTATTGTCGCGTCACGGTGGGGAGTATCGCCTCCTCAAGGGCTACGGTGTTAATGGTATTTTCGCCCCGGGCTTTTGTGGATTTGTTTCGCGTGCTGTACACTACGTGCAAAATGGTGTTGTTGTAGGCAGCATCGGAATGGTGACCATGCGCATACCAGTCCTCTTCACGCAGGTGGATTTCTACGTTTCCCACCCAAAGCGTATCGCCAATTTTAATTTTGGCGTTCGTAAAATCGGGGCCTGCATCAGTGTTGTGAATACCGGGATATAACACCTCTACGGACTCTCCGTTGCAGGTTTTGAGCCGAAGGGGGTCATAAAGCCGGTATTTCCAAACCGTATGGAGTATTTCTTCGTTAACCATCAGCGCTTTTTACAGGAATGCAAGAGTTTAATTTTGAGTAAAGATAAATTAGTACGCAATCGGAATTTAATATATAGGTTAAACCACTAATAAAAATTCGAATGAGTATCAGAGTACGATCTGACAATCCGGAATTAGCCATGTTAGTTGATCAATTTGTGCATTGTTCAGGGATGTATTTTTCAAATTTAGTATTCGCAACCCCTTAAGTAATTTTATACACATGTGAAATTGGTTTAACCTTTTGTTATAACTCAAATCAAGTGTCTTAAGCGATGAGAGTGCACAAATTGATTCATGGACAGTAGTTAATTGATTGTAGGAAATATCGAGAATTTCCAGTGCCTGCAAGTTACAGAACTCTATGGGCAAAATTGCAAGGGAATTTTTACTCAGGTTCAGTTTTTTTAATTTCTTCAAGCTACCGATTTCTTTCGGCAATGCCGAAATACGGTTGAAGCCCGCTTCTAAAGTAAGCAAATTTGAAAGGTTGCCGATGCCGTTAAGTGAACTGATTTGATTACTTGTAATGTTCAAATAGTTCAATTTCTTCAGTGTAAATAGCGATTTGGGAAGTTGGCTGAGCCGGTTTCCGGAAAGATTCAGCCGTTCCAGATTTTTGAGCTTTCCGATATCTTCACTAAGGTAAGTAAGGCCTTTATTACTCAGATTGAGTGATTTAACTTGAAGTGGGTTTTGCAGTGCCTGTTCCAGAGATGTGTATTCCTGTGCAATGAGGGCGTTGAAATTAAATAGGAATAGTAGCGATAACACTACTTCTTTTATCATAGTTGAGATACATTTTTTGCTTTGTCTTGGTCAAATGCATTTTGTAAATCACCTATCAGGTATGAAGCATCTTCCAAACCGATGTAAAACCGCACTAAATTATAAGGATAACGGTCATCAGAAAGCTGCCCACGCGGAAAAAAGCTGCAGGCGGGCAAAACCAGTGACTCATGCCCGCCCCAACTAACAGCCATCAGAAATGCCCTCAGGTGATTGCAAAACTCCTCCACTTTTTCGGTTGTTTCCAGTCGCAATAGTGCACTGAAAAGTCCACCACACCATTTCATCTGTTTACGGGCAAGTTGATATTGCGGATGGCTGTTGCTGAACGGGTAAAATACTTTCTCTACAAGTGGGTGGTTTTCCAAAAACCGCACTACTTCTTCAGTTGTTTGTTGTATTCTTTGCAGGCGCAGGGGCAGGGTGCGTAAACTGCGCAACATCATCCATGCCTCATCGGGCGATAGGATAGCGCCCAAATTCATCCATTCGGTTTCAAAAATTTTTTTCACCGTTTCGCGACCAGCTAGTAAAACACCTGCTACCATGTCACTGTGTCCGCCATAGTATTTACTGGCGGAGTGAACTTCAATATCAACTCCCATTTCTATACACCGTTGCCCCAGAGAGGTGCAGTAACTGTTATCAGCTACAGTTACAATGTTTCGTTCTTTAGCCAGGGTCGTAAGCGCCTCAATGTCTTGCAATTCGAACGTAAACGTGTTGGGGCTTTCCAACATCCACACTTTTGTAGCTGAGGTGGACGCCTTTACGTAATTGTCAGTATTTGTTCCGTCCACAAATGTAGTGGTGACACCAAACCTGGGCAGGTAATCACGGAGTAGTCGCTCAGTCCAACTATAGGGTTTTTGTACGCAAACAATATGGTCGCCCGCCTTTACATGGCTCATGATGGCAGCGGCAATGGCAGCTACTCCGCTGCTGAATACCAGCGCATCATCGGCTCCGGCAAGAGCCGCTAACTTTTTGCGCAGTATCTCGGTGGTGGGGTTGTTGCCGCGAGTATATAGATAAACATTCTTTTCAGAAGCGAATGCCTGGCGCAGTTCATCTACTGTATTGAAAGAAAAATTACTGCTGCGGATAAGCGGTGGTGTTACCGCGCCATAGTATTTGTAGCGCTCCTCGCCTAAGTGGTTTATGATGAAGGAAACGTCCACCGCCCAAACATACATTTTTTATGCACAGCTTTTCTATTAACTTCGCGCCCCCGATGCGGGCGTGGCGAAATTGGCAGACGCACTAGACTTAGGATCTAGCGGAGCGATCCGTGGGGGTTCAAGTCCCTCCGCCCGCACCAACAAACCTTTACATCCGTAAATCAACTTTCAGGACTATCTCCATGAACATTACTCACGAAAAGCAAAGCGAACTCTTATCTACCATTCAACTGGAATTTAAAGTAGAAGATTACGAACCGAGGGTAACAAAAGAGATACGAAAACTCTCTAAGGTTGTACATCTCAAAGGATTCCGCCCGGGTACAGCTCCTTTTGAACTCGTAAAAAAAATCTACGGAAACTCTGTTTTGGCGGATGAAGTGAACAACCAGGTCAAAGAAGTACTGTACAATTATATTAAGGAGCACAATTTGCAGTTTATCGCCTCACCGCTTCTGACTGAAGGTCAAAGTTTAAACCTGGACATCAACCATTTACGGGATTTCAGCATGAAGTTTGAGCTGGGCCATGCCCCAGAAGTGGACCTCTCTTTCTTGAGCAGTGCCCCGCCTTTTACCTTGTATAAGGTCAGGATTACTGACGAGGACATTGATAAAGAAATAATACGAATCCGCAAACGATACGGTGAATACGTTTATCCCAACGAAGTTGGTGACCAGGATGTTTTATCTGTAAAGTTGGTTGAAATTAACGAGGATGGCACGCCTAAAGAATGGGGTATTTCAACCAATACGACTCTTGCCGTTGATTTGCTCAAAGATAATGCCCGCAACACTATCAAACAATGCAAAGTAGGAGAGTCAATAGTTTATGATGTATTTGAACTTTTGGAACAAAGCCGGGAAAAAATTTGCAAGCATCTGCTAAACCTTGGTGACGATGTTACCCCGGAAAATATCAATAACCGTTTTCAGATAACGATAGACCGTATCATTCGCATTCAACCAGCAGATATAAACGAAACGTTACTGGCGCGTTTGTATGGCGATAATCACCCGAGAAATGAAGCAGAACTCCGTGAACGCATTCTACAGGATGAGACGGCTATCTACCAACGATTGGTAGAAAGAAAGCTACTCAGCGATATTCACAGGTATGTAAAACAAAACATTCCAATGCCTTTACCCGAGGAGTTTTTGCGGCGTTGGTTTATATCCAATTACGAAGATCCCGCACAGGAGTTAAACCTTGAAAAAGAATTTCCGGAATTTCTGAAAAGTTTACGATGGGGATTAGTACAAGAGAAAGTAATTAATGAACAAAATATCAACGTCACACCTGAAGAGATAAAAGAACACATTCGAGAAAAAGTCAGAAGTAGTCTTTTTTATTACTACGATTCACATTTTGATGATACTTTTGTAGAAGTTTACACCGAACAAAAACTCAAAGATGAAAAAGTCGTTTCGGATGCCCGCAATTCGTTGCTCAACTTAAAAGTGTTAAATTACCTTAAAGGGTTCGTAAACACACAAGAGGTTGAAATAAGTACCAAAGAGGCAAACGAACTGTAGCAGGTCGCAAATCACTCAACTGACACCATACAAAAACTCCTTTACAAAACCTGCCAGGCGCCTGTTTGTTTTTAATGTCGCGGGAATATGACAGAGATCAACCCTCTGGCTGCGCCATTTCAACATTGGCTTCAAGTTTTTCCGCTAATATTGCATGGCTTAACTCCGGCACCATGAAAAAACTTCACATACTCCTGTTGGCACTAATGGCAGTGGGTATAGGCATGGTGATAGCGATGAGCTTTGACTGGACAACATACTCTACCTTCAACAAAGCCCGCGGACGTTTTCGCGCGGTAAACATTTCGGGATACCTGGTGAAAAGCAAAGAGATGTATTACAATCCTGAAAAAGACCCAAACTTTTTCTCATTCACCATGGTGGATGACAGCGGTACCGAATGTAAAGTCGTTTACAGGGGCGCTAAACCTCAGGATTTTGAACGGAGTGAAAAAATTGTTGTTAAAGGCAAAATGGATGGCGATGTATTTCGCTGCTCTGAAATAAGTATGAAGTGCCCATCCAAATATGTGAACGACAACATCGTACTGAAAGAAAAAGAAAACAGTAAAGAAACCGTCACTTACAAAGCCGGTCCGTGAATTGATGGATATGACCACACCACTGCTGAATATATTCCTGAACTTTTTTGCAGAACGCTTTGGCGCTAACGGTTACCTCAACGAACAACTTTGGATAGGGCACGCGGGTCACCTGATGATTGTAGGCATCATGGTTACTGCCATGCTATCGGCTCTGGCATATTTGGGCGCAGAATTTAACAGGGGCACCGCAGCCGAAGTAAGCTGGCAAAAACTCGGTCGTTTCTCTTACTTTATACTTACTGCAGCCATCATATCGGTTTTTGTGTTACTGTTCATTATGATACTCAATCACCGGTTTGAGTATCACTATGCCTGGCGACATTCCAGCCGCGATTTGCCGCTGCAATACATCATCAGCAGTTTTTGGGAAGGCCAGGAAGGTAGCTTTCTGCTATGGATGTTCTGGCTTGCCGTACTTGGTGTGACCGGCATATTCACCCTGCGTGATTACGAGAATCCCACTATGGCTGTGGTGTCGCTCACGCAGTTTTTTCTCTCCACCATGGTGCTGGGGGTTTATGTGTTTGGCTTTAAAGTGGGAAGCTCGCCATTCATACTCCTGCGCGACCAAATGGCCGATGCCCCCATTTTTCAACAGAAAAATTACCTTGACTTCGTCCAGGACGGCAACGGACTCAACGTACTCTTGCAAAACTACTGGATGACCATACATCCACCCGTTCTTTTTTTGGGGTTTGCGGCTGTTTCTTTTCCTTTTTCTATCGCATTGGGCGGGCTGCTTCGCAACGAGCACAACGGCTGGGTGCGCCACGCCCTCCCCTGGACACTTTTTGCCATCGTGGCGTTGGGCACCGGCATCCTGATGGGCGGGGCATGGGCGTATGAGTCGCTCAGTTTTGGTGGCTTTTGGGCCTGGGACCCGGTTGAGAACATGAGTTTAGTCCCCTGGCTGATGTTAGTAGCAGGGCTGCACACCCTGCTCATCTACAAAAATACCAAACACTCTCTCATCAGCGCATACCTTTTTTTAATACTCGCTTTTTTGCTCGTGTTGTACTCAACCTACCTGACCCGCAGCGGTCGGCTGGGCGATACATCCGTGCACTCTTTTACCGATGACGGATTGGAACCGCAGCTTCTCGCTTACATGAGTTTTTTCTTTATCACTTCGTTCACCCTGCTGGGCATACGCCGCTTCAAAAAACAACTACCCCAGCCCGCCCGCGAAGAAGATTTCTGGAGCCGTGAGTTCTGGATGTTTATCGGTACTCTAATTCTTTTGCTCTCATCGGTTCAGATGTTGATTACCACATCCATACCGATTTGGAACCTGCTTTTTTACGATAAGTGGCGATTACTTCAAAACAAAATTGCGCCTCCTGAAGATGCCGTGGCACACTACAACAGTATTCAGATTTGGTTAGGAATGTTGATGGCGTGCCTTACGGGGGCGGTACAGTATCTGGCTTACAGGTCGGGTAAAATACCTCATATATTCCGATGGGCTATCTATGCTCTGGCAGGGGCTTTGGTTTTTGCCGCTCTTATCGCATGGGGCACCGGAGTGCCTTTTACTCATCAATACTTAATTGACCTGACTTTTTTATCAGATAAACTCTTTTTCAAATTTCCTTTTGTTTCACCCGCCTTTATACTGCTTGTATGTTCGGTATATGCACTGCTGGGAAATCTTCTGTATTTAGTGGCGGTGCTCAAAGGAAACTGGCGCGTTTCAGGCGGTAGCGTATCGCACGCGGGGCTGGGGGTGTTTTTGGTGGGTGTTATCATTTCGCAAGGTCAAAAGCAAGTGATAAGCACGCAGGGAGTTGGCGTGAAAGATTTTGACCCAAAGGAACGCGCAGAAAACGTATTACTGCTGCGCGATAGCACCGAAACCATGGGGGATTATTTAGTGACTTACACCGATAAAGAAGTACGGGGCAAAAGCACGTTTTATGTAGTGAAGTACCAGCGCAGGAACCGGCAAGGCAAAATCACCGAAACCTTTGAGCTGCGCCCCGAAGCATCAGTGATGAAAGACGGAAACCTTAACGCCAACCCCGACACCAAACACTACCTAACACGCGATGTGTTTACGCACATTACATCTGTGCCAGACAACCGCAATTTAAAGGATACTACCCTTGTGTGCAGCTTGCGAAGTGGCGATACGGTTAAAACAAATGGCTATGTGATTCGGTTTGAGGGTTTTGAGCCGCGTCCCCGCCTGCCCGAAGGCGTTGATAGCGCCGGTAAAATTGCTGTTGGAGCGCTGCTTCGCGTTACTACGGCAGGCGGTAAATCATACGAAGCGCTGCCACTTTTTGTAATTGACCTGAAAACAAACCGTGCAAGTAACGTGCCGTCTCATGTTGCGCCTCTGGGTTTTTCGTTTAACGTTACGAACATTGACCCGAAAACCCAAAAGGTCACACTTGCCATTCGCTACCGCGAAAAGGAATCTGACTTCATCATCATGAAAGCCATCGTGTTTCCGTACATCAATCTGGTGTGGCTGGGCGGCATAATATGTTTTGCCGGAGCTTTGCTGAGCATGTGGCAACGCAGGGTGCGCAGATAGCTTTGCGCAGCATAGATGCAGAGCTCACTGAGATGAGTGCATGCTCTAAAAACAACACCCTCAAAAATGAACCTCCCGGCATTCCTAAAATCGTTTGAACAACGATACGCTTGAGATTACGCTGCGCCACACAAACGGACTACTGTGGCTGGTAGCTGCGCGCCACTCTGAAACCTACACTGTTTTGTTTAAACACTACGTAAGCATTCTGGCGGGTGCTCACGCGTACATATCGTTCGTCATTATAGAAAGCGCCTCCGCGCATTACCCGATAAGGACCCTCATCCGGACCGCGGGGATTATCTGCCGGGGAATACTTGTAATAGTTCCAGTCGTACACATCCCAAACCCACTCCCACACATTGCCGTTCATATCATACAGCCCCAGTTCGTTTGGTTTTTTCGATGCAACAGGATGTGTTCGCTCACCGGAATTGCCTTTATACCAAGCCACTTCATTCAGGTCTTTGCTGCCGGCATACAAAGTGTTTTTACTCTTGTTGCCGCCGCGTGCTGCAAACTCCCACTCTGCCTCTGTGGGCAGGCGGTAACCCTTTGCGGTGTCCACCCAGGTCACTTTATCGCCCTTGATGATGTAGCATTTCGATAGCCCTTCGCGCTCGCTCAGCCAGTTGCAATATGCAACGGCATCTAACCAACTCACTGTGATGGCGGGTTGTTTGCCGCGCCCCCACAAACTTTTGCCCGCCGTATCCTGTCGCGTAGCCAGCAGATACTTGTCGTATTCTTCAAAAGTTACCTCTGTTTTGCCGATGATAAACGGCTTGAGGGTAACTTCGTGAGCAGGGCTTTCATGTGGCTCTACCGGCTCATCACTTCCCATTTTAAATGTGCCGCCTTCAACCAATACGAAGCGCGCTGTGTCGTACACAAATTTTTTGGGCTGAGGTCTGGCGCTGCCTGATTTTTGCGCTTGCACCGTAACGATACAAACAAGCGCAGCTAAAAGGTTGATTGTTTTCATAGCAAGTTGAGTGATACGCATGGCAATGATAATGCAAAGAAATAATCTGAAATTCTGATTCGGATAAATTAACGGACTTCTTTGCCAAATATACCATTATTGGGGATAGTGATTTACTTCAAAAATTCAAATCACTACGTGGCAATTAAAATTAACTATTATGGGGTGCCCCCGCTGCTTTGCTCCGCATAGCTACGCACAGCAGCGGGGTCGGGCTGGCTACGGGGTACGCTTTCGCTCCCGTGCTTCAC
>JANWXI010000075.1 GCA_025057415.1 Chitinophagales bacterium | reverse complement strand
CCTGCGCGCCTGCGCCGCAGGCGCGCAGAGAACAGTTGTGACCAGAAAGAATATTGGTCAGATGATTTTTGTGTAATCACTCCTCTGCAATCGGGTGAGGGATGCGGAGGGCGCGAGTGCAGCGAAGCGGCCGCGCCCGTACCATTAAAAATAAACAAATCGCGGGCGCGGCGGGAGCGGCAGCGTACCCCGTAGCAAGCCCGACCCCGCTGCGGCGCGCAGCCGCGCAGAGCGCAGCAGCGGGGGCACCCCATAATAAAAATAAATTTAATTGTCTATTCGATATTTAAATTTTTAAAGGCGGGTGTGAAATAATACCGACACATTAACCGGTATTTTTGAGGTTTATTTATGTGACTAATTAAGTTATTATCTTAATACTTTTCGGCATCTTCTGAGTCGAACCTGCTTACTTCCAGTATGCCGTCCAGAGCGCTGAGGCGGCTGATAAGGTCTTCAAGCTCTTTCGTATCGTGAACATATACCATTATTTTTCCTTCAAAAATCCCGTCTTCACTGTCAAAGGATATAGAGCGCATGTTGAGGTTCATCTGTCCTGTAATAACATTTGTGATTTTGTTTACCAAACCGACATCGTCAATACCGGTGAGTTTAATGCCGGTAAGAAAAGCAATTTCGTGTTGTTTGGTCCAACGGGTTTTGATAATTCGGTAAGCATAGCGGCTCATAAGCTGAACCGCATTTGGGCAGTTGGTGCGATGAATTTTAATACCTTCGTTAATCGTAAGAAAACCAAACACATCATCTCCGGGGATGGGGTTGCAACAGGGGGCAAATTTGTAGTCAATTTTATCGCTGCTCTCGCCCATGATGAGCAACTCGGCATTTTTCTGCAAGGTCTTTTTTACAACCTCATCAATGTTTTCATCAGCTCCGGGCTTGTGCGCCTGGGCAGGTTTAGGCAGCTTTACTTTACCGGCTATAACTTCCAGTTCCTCCAAAGCTACAAGGTCAACTTTTTTGTTGGCAACCGCCAGATACAAATCCATCGGAGACACCATTTTGAAATAGTTGGCTAGAAGTGTAAGGTTGGCTTCGTTCACTTCCATTTTGAGTTGCTTCATACGTTTCTCTAACACTTCCCTGCCTTGTTGTGCAATAGCTTTTTTCTCTTCTTTGAGGGTTTGTTTGATAATGCTGCGCGCTTTGGCAGTCACAACATAGCTAAGCCAGTCCTCGTTAGGGGTCTGCTTACTGCTGGTGAGTATTTCAATCTGGTCACCATTTTTCAATACATAGCTAAGTGGTACTAGTTTATTATTGACTTTGGCGCCAATACACTTTTTGCCAACCTCGGAGTGAATTTCAAAGGCAAAATCCAGAGCGGTGGCTCCCTTGCGCAGCCGTTTCAGGTCTCCTTTGGGCGTAAACACAAAAATCTCATCACTAACGAGCTCGTGTTTAAAGTCATTAACCAGTTCCAGCGCGTTGGCATCGGGGTTACTTAACACATTGTGAATTTTCTGTAACCATTCGTCTAGGGCGTTGTCTGTGCTTCCTTCTTTGTATTTCCAGTGTGCGGCAAACCCCTTTTCAGCTATTTCGTGCATGCGGTCGGTGCGGATTTGTATTTCAACCCATTTACCCTGATGGCTCATCACCGTGGTATGTAACGCCTCGTATCCGTTGGCTTTGGGGTTGCTGAGCCAATCGCGCAAACGATCGGGATTTGGGTGATAGATATCTGTAATGGCTGAATAAACACCCCAACAATCACTTTTCTCTTTATCCGGCTCAGAATGCAGGATAATACGTATGGCAAATAAATCATATATTTCCTCAAAGGGTACGCCCTTTTTCTTAATCTTGTTGTAAATGGAGTAAATTGATTTGGGGCGACCGTAAATATCAAACTTGTAGCCGCGCTTTTCCAGTTCCTCTTTTAACGGCTTGATGAAATCCGCAATAAATTTTGCGCGTTCTTTCTTTTTTTCCTGTAACTTTTGCGCTATTTCGTGATAAACTTCCGGCTCAGTGTATTTTAACGCCAGGTCTTCCATTTCGGTTTTTATTGCATACAAACCCATGCGGTGCGCGAGGGGCGCATACAGGTATAACGTTTCGCTGGCAATCTTGAGTTGTTTTTCGCGTTTTAGACTGTCTAAGGTGCGAAGGTTGTGCAGGCGGTCAGCTATCTTTACCAGTATCACGCGTATATCATCATTGAGCGTGAGGAGCAGTTTGCGGAAATTTTCTGCCTGTATAGAGGAGTTCAGGTCAAATACCCCCGATATTTTCGTGAGGCCGTCCACTATTTTGGCAACCTCTTTATTGAACATTCGCTCTATTTCTTCGAGTGTTACTTCGGTATCTTCCACGGTATCGTGCAGCAACGCACATACTACGCTCACGGCATCTAAACCCATCTCTTCCGCCACAATCTTGGCGACCTGTATAGGGTGAATAATGTACGGCTCACCGCTTTTTCTCCGCATGTCTTTATGGCTCTCTGCTGCCAGTTCAAAAGCAGCGCGTATCATCTTCTTCTCCTGCGGGGTGTAGTTCTTTTTCAATGAGCGCAGCAGCGAACGATATTCTTTAAGAATTAGTTGCTTTTCGGCATCTTTATCAATAACAACACTGTTTTCCATGCTTCTAATTTACGAAAAAAATTGTTTTGAAAAATGGTTTTTTAGATTTATTCGTAAAAATATTTTGTTAGCCGCATGAATATATCTCTTATCGGCTCCGGCAATGTAGCTACACAGCTCGGTATGGCATTTGTCAAAGCAGGGCACCGCATCGTTGAAATCACCGCCCGGAATTATGAAGCCGGCATTTCCCTTGCGCGCAACTGCAACGCGCGTTACAATGACAATTTAAAAAAATTGCACGATGCTGATGTTTATATCATTGCCGTAAAGGATGATGCCATCAGCGATGTAGCCACGCAAATGGAAGTGGAAGGCAAGGTGGTGGCGCATACATCAGGCCTCAAACCGATATTTCTGTTAACCGATGCATCCTCAACCCACGGCGTGTTTTATCCGCTGCAAACCATGAGCCGCCAGCAGCCGGTTAACTTCGACCAGGTACCGATTATCATTGATGGTAACGATGATGTAACCGCCGGTATTCTGATACAACTAGCCAGGTCCATTTCGCAAAAAGTATATCGCGCACACGAACAACAGCGCCAGTGGATACACCTGGCGGCGGTGTTTGCCAATAACTTCACCAATCATTTTTACGCCATTGCCGAAAAACTCCTCAATGAACAGGGCATTTCGCTGGAAATACTGTATCCTTTAATCGCTCAAACTACCGAAAACATCCGGCATCATTCCCCGGCGTTGTTGCAAACCGGGCCCGCTGTTAGAGGCGACTTTCGCACCATTGACAAACATTTACAAATGCTGCAGGATAAAGAGAAACTGCAGGCGCTTTACCGGGTTGTTACCGAAAGTATTTTGCTCAGCCACAACACATGAGTTTAAACGGTCATTATTTCTTTTTCTTTTACCTCGAGATGCTTATCTACTTTTTTATTGAACTCGTCAATGATATGTTGCACGCTCTGCTCACCGTTTTTGGCTACATCTTCAGGTAAACCTTCCTTTTGCAATTTGCGTACTTTATCCAGTGCATCTTTGCGCGCGTTGCGCAGGGCAATGCGGCAGTGCTCTGCCTCGGCTTTGGTTTGTTTTACCAACTCTTTTCTGCGCTCTTCGGTGAGGGGCGGTAAGTTGAGCCGGATGATTTTGCCGTCATTTTGAGGGGTGAGGCCTATGTTGGCTGCCAGTATGGCTTTTTCAATGGGTTGCAGCAGCGAGGGGTCCCACGGCTGAATGGTGATGGTACGGGCATCGGGAGTGGAGATGTTGCCCACCTGAATGAGCGGGGAGCGTGTGCCGTATGCCTCAACCAATATGCCATCGAGCATTGCCGAGCTGGCTTTGCCGGCGCGGATTTTAGATAATTCAGATTCAAAATGCTCCAGCGCTTTTTGCATCTGTGTGCGGGCTTCGTCCAGTACTTTTTTCAGGTCTTGTTCTGTCATAAACGCAAATATATTTATGTGTTTAATATCAATCGGTAACCATGGTGCCGATGTTTTCACCGCGCAGCACGCGCAGCAGGTTCCCCTTTTTGTTCACATCAAAAACAATAATAGGCAGGTGGTTTTCCTGGCACAGGGTAAAGGCAGTCATATCCATCACGTTTAGTTTTTTGGTGATGGCTTCAGTGTAAGTTACTTTCTCGTAACGCCTTGCATGAGGGTTCTTTTCAGGGTCGGCATCGTAAATGCCATCCACGCGGGTACCTTTCAGAATTACGTCACATTCTATTTCTGTAGCACGCAGCGCAGCAGCGGTATCAGTGGTAAAGTACGGATTGCCCGTACCTGCCCCGAATATCACCACTCTGCCTTTCTCGAGGTGGCGCACTGCCCTGCGTTTTATAAACGGCTCCGCCACTTCTTTCATTTCAATAGCCGTGAGCAGGCGGGTGTGCACGCCAATTTTTTCTAAGCCGCTCTGCAAAGCCATGCTGTTAATCACCGTAGCCAACATACCCATATAGTCGCCTTGCACGCGGTCTATACCGTTGGCAGTGGCCTGTATGCCCCTGAAGATATTTCCTCCGCCAATCACAACAGCCACCTGCACTCCTGCCTCGGTAGCTGCTTTAATATCTTCGGCATATTGCATGACCATGTCGGCATCTATGCCAAATTGTTTGGCGCCCATCAGCGACTCACCGCTGAGTTTTAACAGCACGCGCTTGTATTGCATCGCGGCTAAAATAGAAAAACGATATACTTGCAAAAAACACTCTGTTTGTTAAGTAAAAGAACTATTGTATTCTCTCATGGTACCGGTACGCAATTTCATACCCTCATTTGATGCAGGGCAATACGATGAGCAACTGTACAATACATTAAGCGTGAAGTTTTGTTTTATAAAAGACATTATACAAATACTACGAAAAAGTATCACACACTGCCGCAATAAACAATCTGCACTTAATCAGCAGATTTATGTTCAGGTTCAGGAAGTTATTTTGCGCTGTAATATCATACAAACTTAGGCACATAAATTACTGCTCATAATTTGCTTACAACATCTTTACAAAAATTGCCTCAACAGATCCAGCGGCTGCTGTGCAGGCAGCCGCAGGGTAAAGGTGATACGCTGATACCATTTGCGCACCCCTAACACGAGCTGGTTTTCGCGGATGTTTTTTGATACGATGAGCGGCAGATGTAACTCTGCAGCGCCCGGCCACAACGCTAAACTCACACCTGCCTCTGCGGCGGTTTGAAATTTCTTATGGCTCTGTTGTACCAAAACAGCACCGTTTAAAAAAGGGCGAACCGGCACAAAACGGTGCACAGAGGAGGAAAGATTAATAGCAGTGAGATTAACCGAAGTGGCACCGAAAGTGGTGAGAGAGCGAAATGCCCCGCCCGTAAGAGCCACCTGGCGGGCTAAAGTGCGCGATGCTCCGTTGCGGTCGAGAAAGGTTTCGTCAAACATATAATCGCGCTGCAGCCAGTGGGCAAAGTTGGGCGCAGTAACCATACTCAGGTACACCCGCGGCAAGGGAGGGCTTACGTCTGATGGGTTTTTGTCGTAATATGGGAAACCGCCCGAAAAAAGACGAATGAATAACCCCTGATTGCGCCCCGGATAACTCACCGTAAACTTTCCTTCGGCAAATAAACCCAGAAAACGGTCTCCTTGCTGCGCGCTGAGGTTTATTTCAAAAGGATGTATGGCAGTGCCTCGTGCGATCGTGTAACGCAATTCGTTGACGTAGTAATAGTAAGGGGTTTTGCTGCCATCATTTCGCATACGCTGCAGCCATACGTGTACACTGCGCAGCAGCAAACTCTGCCGGTATGGGCTGCGAGGATCAGTGGGGCGGTAAAAAAACTGTACGTACGGCTCAATCTTGTTGTACGTGGCAATGTCGGGTTCCCGGATGTATGAGTAGCGCTTGCCGTGTATGCCTACACTGATTTTATGTATGCCCCTGTTGGGGAAGAATTGATATGCCAGGCGCCCTGTACCAATAAACCGCCGCGATGCTGTACCATAGGCAGGAGCCAAAAAGTATGTGAACTTTTTGGATGGCAGTGTAGTGTTATACAAGGCAATGCCCACCTGCAACTTATCGTAATGATTGTAACCAAGGTAGGGCGTAAAGAACAACTGGGTGCGGTAGGGATTTTCTAAACTGCCCAAAAACTGTAATCGGATTTTTTCTAAACGCGGAGCCAAACGGCGCAGGGTGATGGTGTTGTTGCACCGGTAAATTTCCGGCATGCTTCGCTCCGGGTCAATTACAAATTTATCTCCGGGTTTTGCCATTACCTGCAGTTCTTCTTTAGCGGCAAAGCCATCCAGTACAAACGTTTGCATTACACTATCGCGGCGCACGAGTGCGGCAAAAACCGGAGATTGAATTTCACCTTTGTTTTGGATAGTGATCTGATATTCCCCGCCCTGCCTCCGCCTGAAACGCGTAACGGCATAATCTGTTTTGCGGGTGGTGGCGAGGAGTTCATCAAAAAACCAGCCGAGGTTTTTGCCACTCATACGCTCGAACAAGACGCGCAGGTCGGCTGGTGAGGGGTGGCGAAATTTCCACGTATCATAGTAATTTTTCATAATGCTATCAAACAACTCTGTGCCCAGGTATTTCTCAAGATATTGAAAGGCAAGCATGGTTTTTCCATATACAATCACTGCATAGTTTAAGGCGGTATAGCGCGCTGCATGCAGATGGCACGGTTGGTCCTCGTAATTGCGGGCTACTGTCTGATATGCTATATCGTACAAATCTTTATGAGTATAACGGTGCAGGTCAAAAAATCTGGCGATACCTGCGGGTAATTTACCGAATAAACCGTGCACAGGATAGCGGGCAGCCGCATAACGGTATTCGTAATATGAGTTGATGCCTTCATCTAACCAGGGGTGGTCGCGCTCGTTGGTGCCCAGAATGCCGTAAAACCAGTTGTGACCCACTTCATGGGCGATGATAATGTCTAAATCGTATGCGCTGTTTACATCACCAATAACAGTCACGTTGGGATACTCCATGCCGCCGCCGGCTCGCAAGGCGCCTTCCACTGCCGATACCTGTCCGTAGGGGTACTCGCCTACCAGACGGCTGTAATGCAACACCGCCTCGGCAATAAAACTATCGGCTTTTATCCAATACTGCGGCTTGTTGTTTGTAAACATAGCCCATGTAGTAACGCTACGCTTGCTGACGGGTAACACCACCTCCCCTTTGAGTACATGGTAGCGCTTATCGGCAAACCAGGCAAAATCGTGCACCTGATGTTGCACAAAACGAAGTGTCTTTTTTTCGGGTGAGGAAGGAGGAAATGACAAATCTTTACCAAAGCGCGATAGATTGCGTGTGGCGCGGTTCAGAGAGTCGAGCCAAGCCAATTCCTCGGCATTTTGCAAATCTCCGGTGGCGGCTACGCGGTAGTTTTTAGGCAAGGTAATGGCAACGCGAAAAGAGCCGAATTCGCTGTAAAACTCCCCTTGGTCGAGGTAAGGAAAAGTGTGCCAGCCGTTTTTGTCATACACAGCGGGTTTTGGATACCACTGGGATATCTGGTAGCTCTGCCCTTCGTGCCCGAGGCGGGAAAAGGTTTCGGGGAGTGTTACGCGAAAGGGTGTAGTAATACTTACGCTGCCCCCGGGCAGCAAGGGTTCGTTGAGAATAAGCACACATATTTCCATGCTTTTATCGGTACAATACCAACGGCACTGCTCTCCGTTGACTTTGAAGTTGATGCCGTCTATTCCGCCGCGCTGCGAGGGTTTACTGTAATGAAAAGCCGTGGAGCCGTTTTCAAGCGCCTGCCGGGCATAGGCGGTTTGGTGATTGCGGTAGGCATTGGGCCACAGGTGAAAATAAAGCTGGCGAAGAGTATCAGGTGAGTGATTGGTGTATCGTAAAGTCATGAAACAGGATAACTCGTGAAGGGTATCGTTGAGCGTAACGTCTATTTCATAATCGGTTTGCTGCTGCCAGTATGCCCGCACCGTGGAAAAACACATTAGTAAGATAAAGCATATATAAAAACTGCGCTGATGCTTGGCTGATATGTATGGGAAGCTCAAAAAAAGTGAATTACTGTTTTGCAACATCCGGGAACTATGTTTAAAAAAGGTAAATATAAAAGTAGTGGGCAATGTGGTGCGATGATTGCCGGTAAAGCGCGTGATGAGTTATATGCCGTAACACTTTATTCTCTTTCAGCCAATGGTGTTCCCGGAGAGGTTTATTTATTTTTTGTAGCAAGCGTATAGCTGCACAGGTATAAGTTTATGTTATCGATACACAATGGGTATACGGTTACATTAGCTGATGAATTATGTTTTGCACCAACCCGGTGAAGACAGCGAAGGCGATGGATACCGTTTTGCCAACGTATGCGATATAAGCACTCGCAGCATGACTGATTTTTTGCAAAGTGTTGCAGATACGTAAAAATGTTGTGATGCTTAAATGTTCGTTAGCAATTTTTTGTCACCAAATTATTCTGCTTCAATGTAGTGTATTGTGTAGTTGGAATTTTTACGGTGTAATTATGTGTTTGTGTGTATAGAGTTATTTGCGGGTCGCCCGCCAGTGGCGGGCGACCTGCGAAGTTTTGTTTAGTTTAGTAATACCCCGTATCGAGTAGTGGTTGGATTCAGACGCGTCCGCACGGCTTCAAGCTTTCTGACCCCTCCTATTAAAACGGGTGAGGGATGCGAAGGGCGCGAGCGCAGCTCCGGGGCCGCCCCCCCACTTTTTAAAAAAAATCACGGGGGGGGGGGGGGGGGTGCTACCGCTCCCCCGTTCCCACGCCCTCCCCCTGCTGGGCCGGGGGTGGTCGGCGCGCGCCACAGCAGGGGGCACCCCCAAAAAATTTATGCACAACAATTTTTGGTAATTTACTTTCTATGCCAATTGATACTCGCAGTATGACTATGCATACAATGCCCAAGCTGTGTGTTGAAAAATGTAGTTTTGTGCTTTGGCAACGTTTGTACATTCGGGTAGCCGATGGCTGACGGCATAACGTTCTTTTAACAAAACACTGTCATCTTACCTAATTTATTCACTTAATATTGCCACATGGAAGAAAACGAATTCTCTGAGCCATCGTTTGGCGAGTTGATTGACCTGGTGCGCTTGTACGAAAATGCCGAA
The DNA here is from genome assembly GCA_025057415.1 of Chitinophagales bacterium. GTDB lineage: Bacteria > Bacteroidota > Bacteroidia > Chitinophagales > LD1 > Bog-950. The sequence continues at coordinate 6,710 of JANWXI010000075.1, read as the reverse complement.
AAAAATCACGAGCCGCTTTTTTTAGACGAGGACAACTACGAGAGGATTGTGCGTTTTTATGAGGAGAACCGCGAGTACAACAAAGCCCAGCGTGTATTAGACCGTGCGCTGGAGCAGCATCGCTACTCGGCATTTTTGCACACGCTGAAGGCCGAAATACTGGTGAAACAAAACCGGCTTCATGAAGCGCTATACTTTATAGACGAAGCCGAGAAGTTAGACCCGATGGATGTAAATACGCAGATTATGCGTGCCGATATGCTATTGTGGGACGGGCAACCCCATGAGGCGCTGCAGGTGTTGCAACATGCTCTGCAAATATGCGAGGATGATTTGCAGAAATCGGATGTGTATCTTGAAATTGCCGATGTGTATGATAACATGGAGAAATACGATGAGGTAATAGAAGCGCTGAAGACCTCGCTACGGTATGATGCGTACAATGAAGAGGCACTGAACCGCCTGATGCTGAATTATATGCTCTCAGAACGTCACTGGGAGAGCGTGAAATTCCACGAAGCGCTCCTGGATGAACATCCCTATAACCATGTGGCATGGTACAACCTTGCGAATGCGTATATGTCGCTCAAAAACTACGAGAAAGCACATGAAGCGCTCGGTTATGCCATAGCGATTGCCGAGGATTATGCTCCTGCGCACGGTTTGTGTGGTGATTTGAAGTTTTTAATGTCAGAGTATGCAACTGCGTTAGAGCACTATCTGGATGCTGCCAAATACGACAAGCCGTATTGCGAACTTTACTATAAGATAGCAGAGTGTTACACCCGGCTGAACGCTCTTGGTAAAGCGCGGGCGTATTTGCGCAAAGCCATCGGGCTGGATGCACACTACCACGAGGCGTACTACCGGTTGGGTGAGCTTTATGCTGTGGAGGATAACTGGACAAAAGCCATCAGCGCGTTTGAAAGGGCCTTGAAAATTTGCCCTGAAAGTGCAGATTACAATAGCGCCATAGGGATTGCGTACCTGCGAGTAGGGGAAAATGAAAAAGCCATTCATGCTTTGGAGACCGCTTACCAATTGGATGCCGAGGATATTTCGAACTGGATAAACCTTGCCCTCGCTTACATGCATGTCAACAATCCGCGCAAGGCCCTGCAAGTGATGACCGAGGCAGAGGAGGAATTTCCGGGTTACAGTGAGGTGTTTTACTTAAAAGCAGTTTTTTACCGCGACATAGGTAAACGGCGTGAAGCTCTGGTTAATTTACAAAAAGGTCTGATGTTGAATTTCGAAATGCATACCATCCTATATGATTTTGACGAGGAGATTATAAACGATGTTGAGTTTACCGAAGTTATTCAGCAATACCGTATTCCTTAGTCAATTACCATACAGGCGCCAACTGTGACATTTGTGCTTTCGTCAATCAAAATAAAACTGCCTGTTTCCCGGTTTTTGGTGTAAGCATCTGTGAAAAGCGGTGTGGTGGTGCGCAGCGAAATGCGGCCTACATCATTCATGCCGATGGTTACGTTATCTGTAATTCGGTGAAGCGTGTTGATATCCAAACGGTATTTTATCTCTTTGACAATGGCACGTGCATCGCGGGTGGTGTGGCGCAGAGCGTATTTACCGTTTTGTTGTAGAGGTTTATCGCCCATCCAGCACACCATGGCTTCAATATCCTGCGATTGCCGGGGCTGATTCCCTTCGCGTACAATCATGTCGCCCCGCGAAATATCAATGTCGTCTTCGAGCAATACGGTGACAGACATGGGGGCATAAGCTTCTTCCAGTTCCTGCCCCGCAAACTCTACGGCTTTCACCACGGTGCTGAAACCCGAGGGGAGCACCACTACCTTATCGCCTTTGCGGATAACGCCTCCGGCAATGCGCCCGGCATATCCGCGGTAGTCGTGAAAAGCATCGTTGTACGGGCGAATAACGTACTGCACCGGAAAACGCATGTCAATATGATTTAGGTCGCTGCCGATGTGGATATGCTCCAGCAGATACATGAGGGTGACCCCTTCGTACCAGGGCATGTTGGCAGAGCGATGCACTACGTTATCGCCATGGAGCGCTGATATGGGGATGAAGTGGATGTCTTTGGTTTTGAGGCGGGTGGCAAATTCGCGGTATTCGCTTACAATTTTTTCAAATACATCTTCGCGGTAATCAACCAAGTCCATTTTGTTGACGCACAGGGCGATGTGGGGTATGCCCAGCAGCGAGGCGATGATAGAGTGCCTTCGGGTTTGCTCTACCACGCCTTGCCGGGCATCTACCAGGATAATTGCGAGGTTGGCGGTGCTGGCGCCCGTCACCATGTTACGGGTGTATTGAATGTGGCCGGGGGTATCGGCAATGATGAATTTGCGCCTGGGTGTAGCAAAATATCGGTAAGCCACATCGATGGTAATGCCCTGTTCGCGTTCAGCGCGCAGGCCATCGGTGAGCAGGGCAAGATTAACCATACTTTCGCCCCGGCGCCGGCTGGTGGCTTCTATACTCGCTAACTGGTCTTCAAAAATCGACTTGCTGTCGTACAACAAACGACCGATGAGTGTTGATTTGCCATCGTCCACGCTACCGGCAGTTGTAAACCGTAGCAACTCCATGTTCATGTATGAGGCGGCGTTAAATGTCTTCATGGTTACATCCATAAATATAACAAATTTTTTACATGCTAAAAAGTTATAATTTTAAAAATACCCTTCTTTCTTGCGGTCTTCCATGCTGGTTTCGCTGCGCTTGTCATCGGCACGGCCGCCCCGCTCGGTGGTGCGCGATGCCGCCACTTCGCGGATGATGTCATCCATGGTAGTAGCTGTTGAGAAAGTGGCGCCCGTGGAGGTCATATCGCCTATGGTTCTGAAACGCACGATGCGCTCCTCGGCAATTTCGCCCGGTTTCATGGGTACGTAGGGCGACTCTGCCAGCCACACCCCATCGCGGCAAAATACGCGGCGCTTGTGCGAAAAATACAGCGAGGGCATCTCTACTTTCTCCATGGCGAGATACTGCCACACGTCTAACTCTGTCCAGTTAGAAATCGGAAACACCCGGAAGTGCTCGCCCGGAAACATCCTGCCGTTGAATAAATTCCACAATTCCGGACGCTGGTTTTTCGGGTCCCACTGACCAAACTCATCGCGGTGCGAAAAAAATCGCTCTTTGGCTCTCGCCTTTTCTTCATCGCGGCGCGCCCCTCCGATGCAGGCGTCAAACTTGTATTGCTCAATAGTGTCTAACAAGGTAACTGTTTGCAGCCGGATACGCGAGGCGTTGTAGCCCTTCTCTTCCGCTACGCGGCCCTTGTCAATACTCTCCTGAACAGAGCCCACTATCAGTTTTAGCCCCATTTTTTTTACCAAGGCATCGCGGTAAGCGAGTGTTTCCGGAAAATTGTGTCCCGTATCGATATGCACAAGCGGAAACGGGATGGGCGCCGGGTAAAACGCCTTGTACGCCAGATACGTTACTAAAATGGAATCCTTACCCCCGCTGAATAGTATGGCTGGGTTTTGAAATTGAGCAGCCACCTCGCGTAGCACATAAATGCTCTCGGCTTCAAGCGTTTTGAGATGATTTAGCGTGTAAGCCATGTAACTTTACAATTATTTATAGGTATGTCGTGTCTTTTGCCGCATCGGATGTACACATATTTAAGGCGCGGCGCACTCAGGTATGAAGCTCCATGCGCGGCTGCAAAAAACGCAGCACTTCACGTGCGGCTTCATCGGCTGAGCAGTGAAGGGTTTGAATGATGAGGTGCGGATTTTCCGGCTCCTCGAAAGGCGCACTAATGCCGGTGAAATTGGTTATTTCGCCCCGGCGCGCCCTGGCATACAGGCCCTTTACATCGCGCGCCTCACATTCCTCTAAGGGTGTTTGCACATATATTTCAATGTAATCATCTTCTCCGATAATCTGCCGTGCCAAACCGCGCAAGGCACGGGTGGGCGATACAAAACAACACAGCACCAACAATCCGTTTTGGCAAAAAAGTTTTGCCACCTCTGCCACCCTGCGGATATTTTCAGCCCGGTCTGCATCGCTGAAGCCCAGATTGCTGTTGATACCGGTGCGAACATTATCGCCATCCAGCACCACCGAAGGCCTCTTCAGGTCGTGTAAAAGGCGCTCTAAACTGCGCGCAATGGTGCTCTTGCCGGAGCCGGAGAGACCCGTAAACCAAAGCACTTTACCTCGTTGGCCGAGTAGCTTTTCTTTCTCGGCTCTGGGGAGGTAATCCGCGTAAGGATGTATATGTGGCGACTGGCTCATCGGCAAAATGAAGGTGCAAGATTAGACAAACATTTTTTCCTATAAAAACGATAGAGTATTAGAAGTTTACCCCTTGTTGCGCTAACTATCAAGCGTGGCAACTAACTCATTCTAATCTGTTTATTCAACAGCAGGCATGCTATTATCGTAAACCGCGCCAAGGTTGGCGGTATGCGAACTTTATTTGAGCTAAACACATAAATACCCCGTAAAACACTGGATTATGCCGCATTAGTATTCACATCAGCGTGAGTATTATCAAAAGTGTTTTACTTCAAAAGCTTAATCACTATGGTGTAATTATGGGGGTGCCCCCGCTGCCAAGCAATGCAAGGCAGCGGGGTCGGGCTTGCTACGGGGTACGCTTTCGCTTCCGCCGCGCCCGCGCGTTGATTGTTTTTCAACGGTGCGGGCGCGGCCGCTTCGCTGCGCTCGCGCCCTACGCATCCCTCACCCGATAATAAAAGTCCTTAATGGTTTGCAATCGTTGTGGCGCTTAACTTACTTTTCTGGTTTGTTTCGGTGTTTAAAACTGATTATTGATTAACTTCTTCCCCGCCTTTAAAATGTGCTATTTCAGGAGAGATAATATAACCTTTTGGTTGACAAAAGATTCGAACTCTTTTACGATAACTTGTTCTGGCTTTTTATATTAGAATACACGCAAAAACTTTATCAATGCTTTCTTACAGGTTATCGCGGTGCTGAATACATACCTAATAAATTGCGTAAAATTTCTTGTTATAGCAGTATTATCGTATTATGGCATAAATTCATACTAATTTTTGAGGATTGACGCCACAAATTTATTTGATTTAAATAAGTTTTATTATATTGCAACAAGAAAATGTTGGCAGAAAACGTAAAACTAAACTCTGCATTAGTAAAAAGTTGAAGTGAAAAAGATTAAAATAATCCTAAAATATTTTTTATTAATATTTATAGGACTGATACTACTTGACTACTTGGCAATGCCATTTAATGGTGAGTCATCATTTACAGTTACGACTTTATACTACATATTATTCTTAATATTACCCCTAGCAATTTTCAAGTATTTTAATGTTAAGCCTAACAACCTTTTGTTAGTAGTTACATCTATAATATTTACTTTATTTCTATCCGAAATACTTCTTAGATTCTATTTTAAATATCCCATGACATATAGTGAAATGCAATGGGGATGGTATAAGACAATGTATGATTCTAATGATAACAAGATTTCATTCCTGGAAAAAAAATCGGGTATTAATAATTCCAATCACCTTCATTTACTTGGCAAAAGTGAGTTTAGAAATTATGAGACGATAGAGTTCAATTTTAAAAATGAACGAACAAACGAATTGGGTTTGAGGGGTAAATTGCCCAGTAAAAACAAAAAGACAATTATCACATTAGGAGATTCCTTCACAGAATCTTTTGGTGCTCCTTATGACAGTTCTTATCCTTTTATTCTTGAAAAGTTCATCACACAAATTGACACCAACTTTGAAATTATAAATGGTGGTGTAAGTGGCAGCGACCCTTTTTTTGAATTTAACCTTCTGAAAAAGCTAAACGAACATTATTCAATTTATGGTGCAATTTTCATGATAAACACATCCGATGTTACTGACGTAATGATGCGTGGAGACCTAACAAGATTCTTGGATGATGGCTCGATACAATTTCGCAAACCTCCATTTTGGGAGCCATTATATGCCATAAGCTATGTATTCAGACTTTTTATTCACAGTATTGGTTATAATTTTTCACTCATGACAAAGACTGAAGAACAGAAGGGAAGAGAAGACGCTATAAAGTCTATAACTAATTTGTTTAAATCAGAAATTATTCCATGGGTTAAAAAAGAAAATATCAGACTATATGTGGTTCTTCAACCAATGCTTTCGGATATAAAAAATGTTAGTTATGACTACAAAGTATTAGATAGAAACTTATCAAGTTTAAATATGCAATACTTTAATTTAAATGACAGCTTAATGAAACATGATAAGCCGGAACGACTATTTTGGAAAATAGACAGACATTTTAACTCCTTAGGATATTATGAAATAGCAAAGTATATTTATAATAGGTTCTTTACCAATAGCGTACTAAATAAAAAAGAGAGAGAAGCAGTTAAGTAACTCTAAGTTATCTTAGAGGTTGTAAAACCAAACCCACTTCTCTCATGCTAAATATAAGTTTGTTTGCTCAAATTATTAGAAGTTAGACCGCAGTATTTTTGCAAAGCTGGTAGCCAAGCATTAAACCGATAAGCATCACAAGGGCTATAACAGCTGGACCCACTTAATCAGTATGCTGTTTTGTCATTTTGCCAAAAGCCAATCGGTTCGGGATATCAGCAATGGACTTCGCTCAGCCACCGGCAACCTCAATCATTTAGGTATTAGGCGTGCTCCCGGCAAAAGCAATATCAGCTATCAGAACAAACACCGATCGTGGGAATTGTT
>JANWXI010000074.1 GCA_025057415.1 Chitinophagales bacterium | reverse complement strand
CGCGCGTGCGGGGGGGGCGCGTAGATGCGACCAATCTAACCCCTCAACACCCGGGCGGGTCCCCCGCCTTTGGCGGGCGACCCGCAACTAATCACATTCTGCTAATAAGCACATAACCACTAACTTTTCTTCTAACACTTCAATACATTAACTCCTTTCATTTAATCGGAGTATATTAAGAATGTAGATATAACTAATCGCCTATCCCAACACACTTTTTTACAATGGCCACGTTCACTTATACTTGCACAACCATTCCATAACTTTTCTTAATATCGTAGGCGCAAGCATGTATGACAGATAGTGATAAATACAGCAAGTACGAAGTAGTGGTGGGCTTAGAGGTGCATGCACAACTTTCCACAAAAAGCAAAATGTATTGTGCCGACTCGGCTGATTTTGGCGCCCCTCCCAATACATTGGTGAGCCCCGTATCGCTGGGTCACCCGGGCACACTCCCTGTACTAAATGAAAAAGCCATTGAATATGCAGTTAAAATCGGAATAGCTACCCATTGCGAAATAAGATATGAAAACCAGTTTGCCCGCAAAAATTATTTCTATGCCGATTTGCCCAAAGGGTATCAAATTACACAAGATAAAACTCCGATATGCACCAATGGTTATCTGACTTTTGAAGTCAATGGTGAAAAGAAGAAAGTAGGCATTACCCGCATACATTTAGAGGAAGATGCCGGGAAATCCATTCACGATATAGATCCGTACTACACGCTAGTGGACTTGAACCGCGCCGGCACCCCGCTGATTGAAATCGTAAGCCAACCCGACATACGCAGTGGCGATGAAGCCATGGAATACCTATACGAACTACAAAAGCTGCTCCGCTATCTGGATATTTCAGACGCTAACATGGAAGAAGGTAACATGCGTTGTGATGCTAATATCTCGGTGCGGCTCAAAGGGTCCACGGGTTTTAACCCGCGCAGCGAAGTGAAAAACATGAACAGCGCGCGCAATGTAAAGCGCGCGATAGAGTATGAGTTTAAGCGCCAGGTAGATTTATTGGAAGCCGGTGAAACCCTCACGCAGGAGACGCGCGGCTATGATGCAGTGAAAGGAATAACCTTGTCGCAGCGCACCAAAGAGCATGCGCATGATTACCGCTACTTTCCCGAGCCAGACCTGCCACCGGTTTACGTAACGGAGGGGTATGTGGAGTGGGTGCGCAAAAAGATGCCGAAACTTGCAAGCCAGTTAAAGGAAGAGTACATGCAGGTGTACGGCCTGCCTGAATATGACGCGCGGCTGCTCAGCGAGGATAAACACACCTCGGCTTACTTTAATCAATTGCTGGCATGCACGCGCAATTACAAAGCCGCCTCTAACTGGATGTTGGGACCTGTTAAAAGTTACCTCAACGAGCACGGCATCTCCATTCAGCAATGCACGATACCACCCGCTGCCATTGCCGAACTCATCGCAATGATTGATGAGGGTAAAACCAATTTCAGCGTAGCTTCGGCAAGCATATTCCCCGAGGTGGCCCGAACCGGCAAATCGCCCATGCAGGTGGCGCAGGAACTCAACCTGCTGCAAAGCAGCGATGAAGGCATGATACGGCAACTGGCCGAGTCGGTACTTGCTAAATATCCTGAAAAAGTGACAGAATACCGCAATGGTAAAAAAGGTTTGTTAGGTTTGTTTGTGGGAGAGGTGATGAAACTCAGCAAAGGCAAAGCCGACCCGAAACTGACCAACCGCATCCTGACTGATATGTTACAATGATTTTTAATACATATAAAATGAATAAATTATTATTTTCAGTACTGTTGCTCATCGCTTCATTTGCCTGCAACAGCACTTCCGGCAGCGAGCGTTACCGCATTTCGGGCACAGTTAAAAATCACCCTGCCAAATCCATTCGCCTCGAAAAAATGACGCTCAAAGAGTTTATTGTGGTGGATTCATCATCCATACAAAACGACGGCAGCTTTAACATGGAAGGCGTAACTGAAAAAGGTTTTTACCGCCTGGCGCTCGATATGCAAACCTTCTGGATATTCTATCTTGAGCCCGTGCCTTACCGCGTTGCCATTGACCTGAAAGCCGCAGAGCCGTTTAAAATTTCCGGCTCTGCCGATAACGATGAACTACAGGCCGCCCTGCGATACATTAATGATAAACAACGCACCATACAATCAGCCCGCAGCGGCATGACCATGGCACAGTTCGGTCTTATCTCACCCGATTCCGCTTCCAAGCTCATTGCCGTGCTCAACAACGCCGGCAAAGAACTTGAAACATATTGCCTGCAAAATGCCAAAAATGCCAAGAACCCGCTCCTTGCCATGTTTTATATTACCAACCTTCCGGTACAGAATTATGCAAAAGAAAATCTGGAGGTGATACAGCGCATGGAGCGCGAAATTCCCAACTCACATTACACTAAAGAACTGCGCGAGTTTTACAATAACTACGAGGCGCAAGCCAAAGCGGCGGCAATGGTTGGCAGTGTGAATGTAGGTGACTTAGCGCCCGAGATCGACTTGCCAGACCCCGAAGGTAAAAACATCAAACTTTCATCGCTCAAAGGCAAAATCGTACTGGTTGACTTTTGGGCTTCATGGTGTGGCCCCTGCCGTAACGAAATGCCCAACGTAGTAGCCGCTTACAACAAGTATAAAAACAAGGGTTTTACAGTGTATAGTGTTTCGTTAGATAAATCTAAAGAAGCATGGATCAACTCCATTAAGGCGCTCAACATGCAGTGGCCCTACCACGTAAGCGATCTCAAATTCTGGCAATGCGAAGCAGCCCTTCGCTACGGAGTGCAGGGAATACCTGCCACATTTTTGCTGGATAGAGAAGGCAAGGTAATCGGCACCAATCTGCGCGGTGAAGAGTTGCAAAAAAAGTTGGCGCAATTACTTCCTTGAAGTAATTTTAACGCATGAAGCGCACAGGGTTTTGGCTTGCCCTGCTTTGGTGTTTAGCTACACAGGCACAACGCAAAGATACCACCGGCTTTGAGGGTTTTAAGCCGGTGCGCACCATTCCGCATCAGAATCTGGTAAAAACGTTTCCGTTGCCGTTTTTGGTAGGGCAAATCATGTATTGCGGTGAAGCACGCTTTACCTATGAGCGGATGATTACGCACAACCAATCGGTATTGGTAGGGGTATCGTATAATTATCCCAACCTGCTGTTGCTGCTCAACGATGTTCTATATCAAAGTGGATTTAGTCGCTTCAATATTCATGGTGCGCGGGGCATGTTGGGTTACCGGATATATCCGTTCAGAACATCCGTGGCGCCCGAAGGACCATTCGCAGGGGTGTATATGTCGTACAACTACGCACGGGTGCGCGAACGGAGCGGCAATGGCGACTTCTTTGCGCTGCATTATACCAATGCCAGTGTGGTAGGGGGGTATCAAATGTATCTGGGCGATAATTTTTATGGAGAAGGTTTTGCCGGCATCGGTTACCGGTACAATTTCGTCCAATCGTACGATGCTTCAACCGGCCGTACCAGTTTGCGCGAAATAAGTACCATTCCTGTGTTTAAAAACCTGAAGTTTGTATTGCAGTTTAATGTGAGTTACGCATTTTAAACCCCCAACGCAACTCTGTGAGCGTTTGCCATCAGCGAAAAAGTGATGCCTTTACCCGGCAAATAACGAAAACCCGAACCATCGGCTACATACACATTCTTTGTATCACCCAACCGGCCGTCAGGCAATAACCGGTATCGCTCGTTTTTATCCGAAAAGGGGAGAGTGCCTCCGTAGTGAATGCTGGCGCCATGCCCCGGATCTATTTTTTTCAGAACGTAGCAATTAAGTTGCCGTAGCGCCCATGAAAATTTTTTCTCGGTGTCTCGTATGATGTGCTTTTCTGTATCGCTCAACCTGTAACAGGCGTGTAGCTCATCTCCGGTTACTCGCATGGTGTTTTTTTGCAGTTGTATCCATTTGTCCCCGCCGGATTTTTCGGGGTGAAATAGCCCGATAATCGTAAATGAGGGCATCAAAAACTGCAAAAATCGATAAGCCGTTTTTACACCCAATGGCGACTCTTTCAGCAGGTGAAAAATCATCATTGCGCGGTAGCTGTAGCATGAGCCCATCGGCACATCGGATTGGTCGCCATATTTGTCGTAAAACAAAGATAGTTGCGCAAAACCGATTTTTCTTTTGTCTGTATCGCGTCCTAATAAGGCAGGTTGTATAGCAGCCAGATAACTGTATGGATTAGACAACAGGGGCAAGCGCGTTGAGTAGTCGTCAAAGGAGCGGAGCACCATGCGCGCTGTGCCCAGCACACCGCAGGCGAGTACTAATTTGCGCGCCCGGTATGTTTGCGGTTGTTGCGTATCGAGGTGAAGTGCATGCAGTGTAACTCCGGAGGAGGTTTCCTCAAATCGCAACGCACACTGATTGCCTATATATAAAAAATTATTTTTAAGTTTTAAAGTATCAAGGGTCAACCAAGGGCGATAGGCGCTTTTGTCGTTATCGCAATAAAAATCCAGATCGCGGTATTGGTAGGGCAGTCGCCCCGGGGTGGGTTGTGTAATCAGCGCCAACGAAGGCCTGCCGGCAAAAAAACCGCATCGGTTCAGTTTGTGTTTTTTTGCCTGATAATTTGCATACAGATTGCGACCGTTGTGGTCCATCTCTACACCCGGTTGTAAACTGCTCACCATTGCTGCCGTGTAAGGGGCGGCATCGTCCCGCTCGCCCGATATCCCGATGCGTTTGGCAACCACCTCGTAACTTTCCTGCATGGCTTGAACGGGAAGCCCGCATGCCTGCAACTCTTTTTTACTGAAAATACAGCAACCCAACCCCCAACCGTTTCCTAACCCTCCGTAAGCGAGCGACTCAAGCGGAAAAAACGTATCAGACACTACGGGCAAAAACTCCTGCACCCACTTGGTCATAAACCTGCGGGGAGGCGTGAGGTGTTCCCCGGTGCTGATTTTACCGAAGGGAATACCTTCAAAACGGTCACCTAGAAAAATGCGGTATTGCTCCCGAAAGGTTTCGCGTATTTCCAAAAAATTTTTTGCGGGAATTAGCTGCTGATACTGTGTATCTTTTGCGCCACCGTCAATCATCAGTGTTTTCAAACCGCGCTCCACGAGTGTTTGTGCAGCCATGGCGCCCGAGCATCCCGACCCCACAACAATTACATCCCACATTATATCATCCATAAGAGCAATTTTCCCGTAATAGCGCGGATTAAACTTCCGGCGCCTTGCAGAAGCAACATGATTTTATCAGTAAAAGAAAAGTTTTGTGGCCGGAATAAAGAATAGTATTCGGGCTGTGTTTCCAGAATGGCAAAAGCAAGTATGAGGCGTTTTCTCCATTCGTTATCGCGCTCAAACATTCCCGTGGCTGCATCAAAAAAACCGATGAGGGCGGGATATTTGATACAGCATTCTATCATCCTGATGGTGCGTTTTTCGGTTAACAGATTTCGTTCTGCCACGCCGGCAGCAAATAGTTTTATAGCAAGCTGCGTAGGGTGGGCGCCAATCAGATAATTTGTATAAAGGTGCATTTCACGGCTGAGCATATCGGGGTTATTCATGGCGTTTTTCTTTGGCTTCAACGATGCGTTGCAACAGAGCGTGCTCCTGTGCCAGTGTTTTATTTTGTTGCTGCAGTTTCGAAACGGTTACAGACAGGTGCAGCAGGTAAACCAAAACGGCAAATATGGCGCCCATAAACACCAGGTTAGGCGGAGCATACACCCCCATGATTTTGGCCATAGTTTCCAGTCCATCGCGCCAAAACGAAAAAAACAACAACACGCCGGTAGAGATTATCCAAATAAAGGCATATTCCTCGCGCAGGCGGCCGCGGTGGATGAAATATGCCACCTGCAGCAAAAACAGAAAACTGGTGATGATGGCGATTATCTGTATGCGTGCCATAAAAAAATTATTTACGTAAGTAAGAAAAAATAATGGCAAGGGTTACTTTAAACATATAATACACTGTACCAAACGAGCGAATAGACGAAACTCCCCCCATGCGTTCATTCATTTGCACGGGTACTTCTCCAAAGCGCAGATTGTTTTTTGAAAAAAGGATGACCGCTTCCGGCTCCGGGTATTCATCGGGATAGTATCTGTAAAACAGGGCAAGGGTTTTGCGGTTAAACATACGCATGCCCGATGTGGCATCTTTTACGGTGCGCCCCGTTAGCAGCCGTATCAGCCATTGGAAATATGCGATGCCTACCCGCCGCATAAACGTACTTTGAAAACCTTCGTTGGTAATGAATCGCGACCCGATGGCTACATCCCAGTTATTTTGTTGGATAGCATTATAAAGTAACGGAATCTGGGCGGGTGGATGTTGTCCGTCACCGTCTATTTGCACAGCATAATCAAAACCATTGAGCAGCGCATATTTAAAACCTGTTTGTACCGCTCCGCCAATCCCAAGATTGATAGGCAGGTTAAGCGCTACGCAGTTTAATTGCGAAATAATTTCGCGCGTGCGGTCGGTAGAGCAATCGTTTACGACTACGGGGGTCAAATCTAGGCCGGTTTCGCGGCTTACCCGGTTCACCTCATTTACAACCGCAGCTATACTCTCTTCTTCGTTGTATGCCGGGATGACCACCGCAATGCGATTTACTATGCTCATACGGGCAAGTATAAGCAGAGTTGCCGATATTACGGCATGTAGTTGCTGATAGCGCTTCAGCGCAGTTTACTTCATGTATTGTTTGCAGAAACTCACCAGTTTGTTCGCTACATCCTGCGACTGGTTGTAGTCAAAAGCGTGAAATGCAACGTATTCATGCAGTTGGTTTGGCACGCCCAATAGGTTTAAGCGTCCGTTCATCCACCGGCTCTGATACACCGGTACAATCGGGTCTAAGCTACCGTGAAAAGCAATAGTGGGTTGGCTGGAGGCAGTAGCTTGCCAATACGGACTTACGGCAGCGTAAGCCGCGCTGTCCCAGGGTTGCCCCACGTACTCGGCCAGTATGTCACCCACACTTCCCCCAAGCCAGGGATTGTTACTGCTGTACCACGACCAATCGTTGATGATCGTAGGACCAAAAATATTCACCACACAGCGGATGTTTTGATGGTGGTTGTATTTGTAAGCGTAAATCATGGAGAGTTGACCGCCTGCACTGGCGCCCATCACTCCCGCTTTATTGCTGATGTAGTATTGCTGGCGGTGCTGCAACACGTGACCAATGGCATTTTGGATGTCTTCCATCATCTGCGGATGATGAATGCTATCAGCAAAACTCGCCAGACGGTAATTCATATTTACGATGGCTACGTTTTTCCATCTGTTGCGGATAAGCTGAACAAAAAAGTTCATATCTTCTTTTTGCCCGGCTTTCCAGCCGCCACCGTGTATCACTACCAAAAAAGGTGTATTGGTGTCGCGTTTGGCGGGTAAGTAGATATCGTATTTCTGCCGGGGGTGCGTACCGTAGCTCACGTTGATGGCAGTGCTGTCTGGCAGGTTGCTGGTTCCGGTCGGGTCGGGGTCAGAAGGCGGGGCCGGTTGGCAGGCAGGCGCTGAATACGTCAACCACAGCACCGCGGCAAATGGGACTAACGATGAGCGAAAGAAATTCATAAGGGTAGTTTTATAATCCGGAGCGCAACACCCGTGACGAAGGGGCATATCAGGTTCTGGTTTTTAACAATTGTTTTTCATGTTTTACATTATCCAATTCTATTTTGCTGATGATTTCGTGCATAATTTCGGTAGTGCCCGCGCCTACGGTCATTAAGCGAATGTCGCGCAGCGAACGCGCAATGCCGTAATCCTCCATATAACCCCAGCCGCCGTGTATTTGCAGAGCTTCGTTGACCACGTAAAACGCCTCTTCACAAACAAACGCTTTTGCCATGGAGATGATGCGGTATGCTGCGGGGCCTTGTTCAATAAATTCCTGCACGGCACGGTACGATAGCGAGCGGCATGCCTCTACGGTAATCGCCATTTTGGCGATTTTATGCCGCAACACCTGAAACTTAGCTATGGGGCGGCCAAACGCCTGGCGCTCGTGCATATAACGCTTGGCTTTTTCCAGCGCGTGTTCTGCACTGGCAGTGCCGGTGATGGCTGCAATAAGACGCTCCTCCTGGAAATTATTCATGATGTAGTAAAAGCCCATGTCTTTTTGGCCGAGGAGGGCGCTTTTGGGCACCTGGCAATTATGAAAGTATAGTTGGCCGGTGTCCGAAGTGTGCATGCCGAGTTTGTTGTGCACAGGTGTGGCGCTGAAACCGGGCGTATCAGTATCAAAAATCAGCAGTGAAAGGTTGTGCCCCTCGCCGGTGCGCACCGCTAGTAATATAAAATCGGCTAGGGTGCCATTGGTGATAAACATCTTGGAACCGTTTACCACAAAGTGGTCGCCTTTGTCTTCGGCAGTGGTGGTGATACCGCCCACATCGCTTCCGGCTCCCGGTTCGGTAATTCCCAGTGCAGCTATTTTTTCGCCCCGCAGAGCAGGCACTAAGTATTTTTGCTTTTGCTCTTCGGTGCCCAGAGCGCAAATAGCAGGCAAAGGCAGGTACGTGTGGGCATACAAACTCATGGCCAATCCACCCACGTTGGCTTTGGTCAACTCCTCGCTGATGACTACAGCCGACCACATATCCATGCCGCTGCCGCCATATTCTTCAGGAAACGATACGCCAAAAAATCCGCGCTCTCCCATTTTGCGAAATACTTCGCGGTCGCAGATTTTGTTGGCTTCCCACTCGGCAACGTGTGGCTTGATTTCGGTTTCAACAAACTGCCGAAACGATTCGCGCAGTAACTGATGTTCGGGTGTGAAAGGTGATGGCATATTCGGATGTTTTTTATGCGGGATATTCAAAATAATTTCTCTCGGTTTCGTAGAGCCGTACCTGTAAATCGTATTTCGGGTCTATACGCCTGCGCAGCAATTCATATATCACTACAACAATATTCTCGCCTGTAGGGTTCAGATTCTTAAACTCGGGGCAGTCAAGGTTCAGATTGCGATGGTCGAAGCGCTCCATCACTTCCTCATCGGTAATTTTTTTTAGCTCAGCGATGTCTATCACGTATCCGGTTTCGGGGTCTATTTCACCAGTTACTTTTACATCCAAGCGATAATTATGCCCGTGATAATTCTCGTTGGCGCATAGCCCGAAATATGCTTTGTTTTGCGCATCGGTCCAATCTTTGCGATACAAGCGGTGAGCGGCATTAAATGTTATTTTGCGGTAAACAGCTACACGGTGTTTTTTCATGGCGGTAAAGTTATGCGAAAGTTTCCGGGGTTTCTACTCTGCAATCTTGCTGTTTGGTAAACAAGTTTGTTAATTCCTACTCGTTCTCTTGTGGCTATCAATGCCAGGGTAAGCTGAATTCATCCTTCTGCACACATCAACCTGTAATAACCCACTGAGCAAAGCAAAATGAGGTTTTACAACAGTAATAATGCCACATCAATTACTTATCAAACCAAACATCGCGAAAACTCCGGTACTCCATGCCGTTAACCGGAAAGTTGCGCACATAAGGTTGCAATAAGCGCCGGTTCATACTGTGCATAATGAGCATCACAGGAGCATCGTCAACAATCATCTGGTCCAGTTGCGCGTAGAGTTTGTTGCGTTCGCGGGTATCGGTAGTGCGCATGGCCTTTTCCAATAAAGCATCGTAGGCGGGGTTTTTGTAACGGGTGGGGTTGGTGTAAGATGCCTCATCCATCGTGGCAGGCACATTTTTGCCGTAAAAGAGTTGCAGGAAATTTACCGGGTCGGGGTAATCAGCCACCCAACCAAAGCGCCAGAAGTTAGTCTTGCCTGTCTCTACGTTGTTGGTGTGCTGCGCCCATACCACCTGAGCGATTTCCACCTGTATGTTGAGATTTTGCATCAGCATTTTCTGAATAGCTTCGGCTATCTTTTCGTTGCGCCCTCCGCCGCTGTTGATTTCCAAAGTAATTTTCGGAAAACCTTTTCCATCAGGGTAGCCGGCTTTGGCCAAGTATTCTTTGGCTTTCGCCACATCATACGTGTATCCTTTTACGAGGGTATTGTCGTAACCCGGCATACCGAGCGGCACAAAGCCATGTAAACATGGTGTGCCCTCGCCTTTGGCAGTGTAGTCGGCTATAGCTTTACGGTCAATAGCGTAGTTAAAAGCGAGGCGCACATATTTGTTACTCATCAGTTTGTCAGGTACCAGAAAACCATAAAATTGTGTACTGAGTTCGGGCGTTACCTGCAGTTGAAATTGTTTGTATTTTTCTTTGAGTTGGTTTTTGTCGTCCACTATTTCGTCAATCATATCAAAAGGCAGGCGATATTTCATTTCCAAATCACCGCGTATAAAAGCAAGCATTTCGTTTTTCTCTTCTTTCATGAAACTCACCTTAATGCCGTCTAAGTACGGAAGTTGGTTACCGTACTCATCAACGTCCCAATAATGGGGGTTGCGTGTCAAAATCACGGCATCATCCTGTTTGAGCGCTTTCAGCATAAAAGGTCCTGTGCCCACTGCGTGGTAGAGGATGTCAGAGCCGTATTTGTCAACGGCCTCTTTGGGAAAAACGCTGGCAAAAGGCAAAGCCAGCCGCTGCAGCAAATCCGTAGTGGGTTGGCGAAGGGTGATTTGCAAAACAGTGTCGTTCAGCGCTTTCACACCAAACTTTTGCAGGATGTTCTGTTCGTTCTCCTTGCGTTGCCTTGCCAGATATAACTCTTCAGCGCCCGCAATTACATCTCTGAAAAACGTAAAACCGTGATTTTTTGGGTCGGGGGTACACACCATGTTAAATACATATACAAAATCAGCAGCGGTTACCGCGCGCCCTTTTCCACCCTCAAAGCACGGGTCGTCATGAAAACGCACCCCCTGCCGTAGCTTAAATGTATAAACGGTGGCATTGTTGTTTACATCCCACGAAGTAGCCAAACACGGCTCCACAGTGAGATCTTTGGGATTAAAGCGCACTAACCCTTCGTATATCTGTGCCGCTACACGGTGCCCCGTCACTTCGGTTACCGACAGCGGATAAATGCTCTTGAGAAACTCCGACTCGTTGTAGCGAAATATACCTCCGTATTTTACATTTCCTTTCGCGGGGCGGGAGCCGGTGTCGCCCTCCTTTTTGTTTTTGCCGCCGCTGCAGCTCAGCAAAAACATTAAAAACAGAATTAATATAAAAGAATGTCTGTACATGCGTTATTTTTCCGCAAATAAAAAAATTACACTTGACTAAATGTGCTTAAATACGGGGGCACCCCATAAAATGAGAAGCGTAATCTCATCCGCAAACTTCCGCTCGAATTTTTAGGTGTGGCATTGTAAAAAGTACACAGCAAAAACTAAGGTTTTCCATGCAGTGTTTGGCTTTGTTCGGTGGTTTATCGGGGGATATTTTTTTACTGAAAAAGAACTAATGAACTCCTGAGACGTGTTTAAGATGACATGCCACATATTCAACCGCTACCTTACCAGCTCACCGCGCAGTAGCAGCAATTCGGTTTCGGCTACTTTGGCAGCGTAGCGCGCCTGAACCATACGGCTGCGCGCGCGGGTGTAGTGCAGCTCAGCTTCGCGCAACTCAAGTATGGTGGATTGTCCCGCGCGGTACCGCTCTCCGGCAAGGGCAAGGTACTCTTCGGCAAGCATCATGCTTTCCTCCTCCAGTTGCATGCGACCGATGGCCGCCGTGTAATCACTTACCGCGCGCCGTTGTGTCTGAATCGCTTCAAAGCGTGCCCGTGCAGCCATGAACTGAGCTGATTGCAGCGCAAGTGTGGCAACTTTATATTGACGTAACGTATTGAGCCCGTTGAATAGCGGTATTTGCAGCGATACACCTGCTGTAATGCCATTGTTTTGATTTACGAGAAAGAAACCTGCCGAATTAATGTTGCGGTTGAACTGATAACCCACAGCTCCGTTCAGAACGGGAAAAAACTGCGCAAACGCTTCGCGCCGCATCGCCTGTGCTATGGCAACCCGCTCATCAGCTATCTTAATCTGAATGTTGTTGGTTTCTGCAATCTGCGTTAACGGCTCGCGCAGCAGGGGGATAGTATCGGTTACCGTAAATTCTGCATCGGCATCACGGGCCAAGAGCCGGTTTAGGTCGGCTTTTCGCTGCGCGATAGATTGTTTCTGCTCCAGCAGGGCGCTGAGGTTTTCGTTGCGGTCCATGCGTGCCTGCAAGAGCTCCGCTTTGGAACCGATGCCTGTTTTTTGCCTGAGCTCCGCAAGCCGCATGCGTTCATCTGCCAAAGCGATGGCTTTTTCAGTGGCGCGCAACAGTTGCTCTGCGCGCACTATGTCGTAGTAAACGCGTATCACGTCCGCCACGGTTTGCTGTACAGCATCCTTTATTTGCAGTAACGATGCCTCTTTTTCGTGCTTCAGCCGGTCATTTGCCGCAAACATGCGCAGCCCGTCAAAGAGCGTCCACTGCAGCGATACGCCCGCCTGCAGGTTATTGCCTGTTACGCCCGGGCGGTTGATTTCGTTACCGTTGGCGAGGCGCTGGTTGAGCGCGGTGAGCGAAAAATTATTGCTCACGTTTGCCTGCACGCGGGGCAACATACCGGCGTTTCCGGGCGAGTGTTGTTGCGCAGCTATTTCCGCCTCGTTTTTGGCAAGCAGGATGTCATAATTGTTTCGAAGCGCAGCAGCGAGGGCATCCTCTAAGGTCAAAATCTGTGCTTGTGGTCGTATATAAAAAATATTTAATGCAACTATGAGCCATGCCCGGCGGCACAGCCCCAGCCACAGAAGGTGTTCGTTTTTACGCATGCACGGCACGAGGTTCCGGAGTTTTAGTTATTTCGGTTTTACGTTGGCTCATGTAAGTGTACATGGCCGGTATGACAAACAACGTCAGCAATAATGAAAACATCACGCCCCCAACCACTACAATGCCGAGCGGGACACGGCTTTGCGCTCCGCTTCCCCAGGCAAGCGCAATGGGCAATGCACCGAAAGCAGTAGCTAAGCTCGTCATCAATATAGGTCGCAGGCGTAGCGTTGCAGCTTCTGTGGCAGCCGATGTTTTATCCATCCCGTTGCGCTGCAGGCGGTTTGCAAATTCTACAATCAGGATACCGTTTTTGGTTACCAAACCGATGAGCATGACAATGCCAATCTGCGAAAAGATGTTCAGCGATTGGTTAAACATCCACAAACTCAGCAGCGCTCCGGCAAATGCCAAAGGTACCGTAAACATGATGATGAGCGGGTCAACAAAACTTTCAAACTGCGCCGCCAATACCAAATAAATAAGCAACAGCGCCAGTATCAGTGCAAACGTGGTATTTGAGGAGCTCTCTGCATAATCGCGGGCGGCTCCGTATAGCGATGTTTCAAAGGTATCGTCCAATACTTTTGCGGCAATTTCGTTCATGGCAGCCACCCCGTCACCTATAGTTTTGCCCGGCGCCAGTCCTGCCGAAACAGTAGCGCTTTTATAGCGATTGAAGTGATAAATCTGCGGCGGGCCGCTCGTTTCCGTTATGCTCGCGAAGTTATCCAGTGGTACCAGTTCTCCGTTGCGGGTGCGCACACTCACCAGCTTCAGGTCGGGTGGTTCATCGCGGTGGGGGCGGTCTAACTGCATAATCACCGGATACTGTTTGCCGTTCATCACAAAATAACCTGAGCGCCGGCCGCTGAGGGCAATTTGCATCGCCTGCGCGATGTCGGCTGCGCTCACACCCATCTCCGCAACTTTGAGCCGGTCAATCGCAATTTGCAGTTCGGGCTTGTTGAATTTCAGGTTCACATCCACTCCCTGAAAAACCGGATGTTTACCCGCTTCCTCCAAAAATCGCGGCAGGACTTCTTTGATTTTTTGGAAGTCAAGGTTTTGAATAACAAACTGCACCGGCAGGCCAAAACGCGCTGTTCCGCCCGTAGAGATGGTCTGGTCTTGTATGGGAAACACTCTGCCTTCGTCTGTTTTGCTGAGGTGGCGCGCGAGTTGTTGCACAATTTCCTGTTGTGAGCGTTTGCGCGCCTCCGGCTCCACCAGCCGCACGCGCACCATACCCGTATTAACTGCCCCGCTGCCCGTAAAGCCCGGAGCTGTCACACTCATCACTATCCGATGCTCGGGCACCTCTTCCATCACTTGCTGTACCACGCGCTGCACAAACCGATCCGTGTATTCATAGCTTGCCCCCTCCGGCGCGCTCAGCGATAAACGAAATACACTCCGGTCTTCTAACGGGGCAAGCTCCCGCGGCAACAATTTCCACATACCTGCTATGAGCAACACACATACTCCCAATACAACAAACGTCGCGCCGCGCCGCTGCAAACTGCCGCGCAGCCAGCTTCGGTAGCCGTTCTCTAACTGCTCAAAATATTTCTCCGTGATTTCATAAAATCGACTGCGTCTATGAACAGGGCGCTGCAACCACACATTGAGAACCGGTGTAAGCGTAAGCGATACAAAAGCCGATACCAAAACCGCCCCTGCCACCACTACGCCAAATTCACGAAATAAACTCCCCACAAATCCGCGCATGAATATGACAGGCAAAAACACCACCGCGAGCGTCACACTCGTGGCGATAACCGCAAAGTAAATCTCCTCGCTCCCTTCGCGCGCGGCGCGCACTTTCTCCATACCCGCTTCTATTCTGCGGTAAATGTTCTCGGTCACCACTATCCCGTCATCCACCACCAGCCCGGTAGCCAACACAATGGCCAGCAGGGTAAGCACGTTGATAGAAAACCCCGCCAGATACATGATAAAAAACGCGGCGGTAAGCGATACCGGAATATCCAGCAACGGGCGCAGCGCTATCAGCCAGTCGCGGAAAAACAAATATATGATAATTACTACTAATATAATGGCAATCGCGAGCGTCTCAGCCACTTCGCGCACCGAGCGCTTCACAAATATCGTTTGGTCCAGCGCAATATCCAGTTGAATGTCGGGCGGTAAATTTTTTTGTATTTGCGCAAAGCGCCGGTAAAATTCATCGGCAATATCAATGTGGTTGCTGCCGGGCTGAGGCACAATAGCCAAGGCCACCATCGGCATGCCGCGCTCGCGCAGTGCGCTCTCCTCGTTCTCTGCACCCAGCATTACTTCAGCCACATCGCGCAGCCGCACCATGCGCGTACCTTCAGCGCGCAACACCAGATTTTCAAAATCTTCTTCCGTACTCAGGCGACTGTATGTTTTCACGTTCATCTCTGCATAGCGTCCTGTAATTTTCCCCGATGGTAACTCCACATTCTCTCGGTTAAGCGCCTGCTGCACATCGCTGAGCGTAAGCCCGTGTGCCTGCAGCCGTACGGGGTCTATCCACAGGCGCATGGCAAACTTCTTCTCGCCCCAAATTTGCACACTGCTCACCCCGGGTATCGTTTGCAGTTTTTCCAGCAATACATTCGCGGCATAATCACTCACCTCAAGCTGGTTTCGCGCGTCGCTGCGCACTGTCATCGAAATAATCGCATCGCTGTTCGCATCGCTCTTTGTAACAGTGGGCGGCGCATCAATATCCTGTGGCAACTGCCGCAGCGTTTGCGATACTTTATCGCGCACATCGTTGGCAGCCGCTTCCATATCCGTACCCACGTTAAACTCCACAGTAATCACACTGGAGCCCAGGTTACTTGACGAAGAAATGCTCCGTATGCCCTCAATGCCGTTGATGGCCTTCTCCAGCGGCTCGGTAATTTGCGTCTCAACAATCTCTGCAGCGGCGCCCGCGTAGTTAGTGCGCACTGTCACCACCGGCGGGTCAATGGCAGGATACTCCCGCACACCCAAAAAGCGAAACCCGATAGCGCCAAACAATACGATGAGGATATTCATCACTATGGCAAACACAGGGCGCGATAAACTGAGGGCGGGCAAACTCATCAGTGGGGCTCCAAGTTTTACGTATAGTTAATAATTTAAATATGTTTTTGGGGGTGCCCCCGCCGCCAAGCTCCGCAAGGCGTCGGGGTCGGGCTGACCCGCTTCAAGTCCTCGCCGCGCCCG
>JANWXI010000073.1 GCA_025057415.1 Chitinophagales bacterium | reverse complement strand
TTAAAATATAAATCGCAGTTTTTCTTTCACTTGCAGCCACCAATTGCTCTGTGTTGTTTTGGATGTTGGTTGTTGCTTGCCCATAAACCGGTAGAGCATTTCAGCGTCCACCTGCGGGTAATCGTACGGCAATTCACCAATCTTTTTCAGACCCACAGGTCCCTCAAATATGTTGTTGTACAGAAAAAATTCCGGGTTAGAGGCAAAAACCTCCACGGTGTTTGCATTTTTGTAATGGTAATAGAGCATTGATGCCCCCTTGGGGATGATGCCATATACGGCGGCAAGGCGTATCTCGTCAGTATGATTTTGCCCGGAGGCGTGTAACAATCGGTGGTCATAGATGAGCGCCTCTCCTCTTTTCATCAGGAGCGGGGTCATTTCTTTCCACAGGATTTCATTTACGGTGTGATAGGCCGAATGTATGCTGGCGCTGCGGTACGTTTTGAGCCAACGGTGGCTGCGTGGCATGATGAGGATTGCGCCGTTGCGCTCATGCAAATCCACTAATGGCACCCAGATGTTAAACGATCTGTACGCATCCTCGTCCACAATATTCCAGTCCTGATGCGGCACAAGCGCTCCACGTTCACCCTTACCTTTTGCAATAAATGAACCGCCTAGCGGTTGGCAATTCACAAAGTGCTCCTCAATAGCCCGATGAAAAACATTTTTGATGAAATCATTCATCTTCATCCGAAAGGCAGTGTCGGGCACATGTGCTGTGGCATACATCCCCTCGCGCACAGGTGCGTGATGTGCATAAAAAAAATCTGTGAGGGAAGTAACTTCCTCTGCCGTAAGAAACGGTACAACCACAAACCCCTCCTCCAGCAGCCGACGGTCTGCATCTGCATCTTTCAGGATAGGTTGACGGTACATAGTTCTACGCTTATGCAAATACCTTTTCTTTCAATCGCTGCCAGAAGTTGCGTTTAGCAGGTGGCGAGGGTGCTGTATGCCCGAAAGGATAACCGGCGGAGGTTTTCATGTGCCGGATGGTTTCAATTACCGCATCACGCGGCAGGAGCGGAAAGCGGTAGGGCATAAACCCAATGCTGCGCCCCAAGTAGGGGCGCTGCCGTATATCATTGGCAAAATCATTGAAGCGGATGAGAAAATCATCATCCATTTCGAATACTTCCAGTTCTTCTTTGTCGGGCACCCGGTAGTGAAAATACATCTGCGCCCCCTCGCTTTTGATGCCGGCAGTGATGGCTTTGCGCACGGCATGACTGCGATTGGGGGGTGAATAATGTATTACGCTTTGATTTAATATAACAGCTGTGCCTGCAGGAACCTCCATAGGCACCAGTTCGCTCATCACTACGTCCTCGTTGCCGCTGAAGAAGAAGGGCAGCGTAGGGGCGCGGATTACCTGAAAGTTGTCAAAGTGAGAACCCGGGAGGATACACAGCGCGCCGTTTTGATGGGTCACATCACACAAAGGTACCCAGCAATTGAGCGCCACGTGCTTCCTTTCGTCCACGATAGTCCAATCCTGATGTGCAGCTAATTCGCTGTTGTCGCCCGGCACTTTGTACAAAAACGCCCCGCCAAACGGTACATAATGGATGAATAATTCACGGTAAGCCCTGCTGAATACTTTCACTATCTCATCGCTGGCGCGTTTTTTGTAGTTGAGATCGCTGCTGTAACTGCCGCTGAAAAAGCCCGATGATTGCGCATCGGGATGCAGCTCATCAAACAACTTATCCAGCCGGCTCACTTCTTCCGTTGTCAGAAACGGCAAAACGATGAAACCCTGACGGTCAAATATTTTCTGGTGCTCCTCATTTTTGAAAATGCGCTTCGCCATCAGCTCACAAGGTCTTTAATTCGTTGAAAAATATTTTTCCTTTCTGTGTGTTTGGGAGGATTACTGCCGCTGGCAGTGTTAGCGCGGTAAACAGGGGGTACTGCGCGGGCAATCAATTCACGGGCGTTGGTTTTCGTAAAGCGTTCTTCCAGAAACCGCTTGTCAATAGTGGGAAAATTGTACTCCACCAAGCCGAGCGAGCGCCCTATGCGGGGCCGGTCGTGTATGTTGTGCCCAAACTGCTCAAAGTCGGTCATGAAGGTGTCATCCTGCGCAAACGCCTCCAGATGTTGATTGCCGTGCTCTGCGGGGTTCCAGTAATAAGTGCGAAATTCTGTGTCTTGATGAGCAAAATAGATATTCGTCACAATTCGGATTCTATCGGAGTAATTTGGCGGTGAAAAGTGAATGATACTCTGGTCAAAAAAAATTGCCTCGCCTGCCCTGGGACACACCGGATGCAAATAATCAATGATGTCATCCATCACCGGTACAAAAAACTCGGGGATGCTGCTGCCGCGATATGTGGGAAAAATCCGATGACTGCCCGGTAATACAAACAATGTTCCGTTCTCTACGTTCAAATCAATGAGAGGTGTCCAGATGTTGATGCCCGTAAAGCGGCTCTCGTCCACTAAACTCATGTCTTGATGCACACACATGCCGCTTTCGGGACCGGGACTTTTTACAATAAACGAGCCACACACCACTTTCACGTCCACACAATGCAAGTCAATTCCGCGTTGGCCGATGCGGCGGATTTCGCGGTCAGCTTCCTGCCGGTAACGTTTATCTTTAGAAAACGTACTGGGGAAAAAACCCTTTTCATCGCGTGGATGCAGGCGGTAATAAAGCGCCTCCAGTTCTTTTATTTCTTCTTCGTTATAGAAGGGTAATACCACATACCCGTTGCGTTCAAAGGTCTCCTGCACACGCTCATCGCGAAATACGCGAAGCATTTTTTCGGGGAATTTAAACATATAACTTAGTTTTAATATTTATTCAGTTTCCTGTTAACCTCCTTCTTAGTTCGCGGGCGATATTGAGAGGCGTATATTTTTGGAAAAAGGAACGGTTGTCTTTCCATTCCGCAACAACTTCCTGTTGTTTACCGTTTGTTTGTACCGGCTCATGAGATATTGTGGCGCCGTTCTCCTTATGCGATGACTGCGGCTGTTCATAGCCAAACAGCTTTGCCAGTTTCTCTACCATGGGAGTGTTGTAGGTATTACCCGCCGCTTTGATAATTTCTATCAATTCATCGGAGGTGTATTTTGTGTACTCGTAAGGAACTTCTGCCGGCTCACCGTATCCTTCAATCAGCTTTCGCTCATCGTACATCTTTGAAAGCGTAGCGTTTTCGTACTTCAGGAAAAAATCTTCATCAATTCTGTAACGCAGCATGGTCTTAAACGTGCCGTCGGGTTTCATGTAGTAATGTACTAACTGTGCATCTTTTTGTGTTACTCCTACGCCGGCAGCCAGGCGTATGCCGTCAGAAGTGTTGGGGGGCGATGCGTGAAATGTGCGGTTGTCAAACATTAGCACCTCACCCGCCTTCATATCAATAGTGTGCAGGTATGGAAAGATGCTGAACATGTGTTCAGAAAGCGGAACCGGACATTGTGGTGAGGGCGAAGGGCGGTGGTTTTGCATGAACTTATGGCTGCCACGTATTACACCCATGCCACCATTGTCAAGGTTAGTATCTACCAAGGCAATCCAGCAGGTTATGGATGCGTATCCTTCTTCTTCACCCTCCACAAAACTCCAGTCCTGATGGGCGGGCACTACACCGCGTGGGTTAACTTCTTTGGCAACAAAACTTGCTACAAAGGGTTTGAAGTCCAACAGATGCTCGCTCAAGCGCGGCAGCGCTACACTCCATATTTTATCGCGAACCCTGCGGCAAAGTTCCTTGTCGCCCTGATCCATGCTCACGTGAAAGCCATACCCTTTTTCATCTTTGAGCCCGAGAGAGAAGTAAAAAGATTTCAATTCATCTACTTCTCCGGCATTGAGCAAGGGGAAAACCACAAACCCTTCCTGTTCAAATAAACGCTGTCGCGCTTCATCTTTAAAAATGGGTTTCATCTTGTACATACACTCGGCTTTCGTTTGCTTGTATTTCAGTTTTGCTTTTCGGTAATCTGTGGGGGTTAGGTATTGCTGTGAGTAATCCAGGGTGCGCAGCAGTTTGCCAAAACGGGGACGTTCGCCAATTTGAGTGTTGTAACGCTGAAAAAAATCTTCCCCCACTTTGTATTGCTCTATTTTGCCATTTTCGCTTTTGTGATAGAACATCAACGAAGCTCCGTTATCTACTAAGCCATAAGTGACTACGATACGCGGCTCCTCACGCATGTTTGGCGGAGATGCGTGAATGAGAGCATGCGAAAAAATAAGCGCCTCGCCTGCCTTCATGGGCAAGGTCTTTAAATCTTCGCGCAGTTCCGCTTGTATGTCTCGCAACGGGTCTTCTAACGAAGGCGCGCGCAGCGCAACGCTAAAGCGGTGGCTGCCCTCAACCACCTGCATGGCGCCATTGGTTTCATCTACATCCTGCAGCGGAATCCAAATTGTCACACTGTCATAGTTCGGCTCATCCACCACTGTCCAATCCTGGTGTATGGGCATTGCACTGGATGGGCCGGGGCGTTTACACAAGAAGCAACTGCCGAGTTTTTTTATGTTGTTAAAGTATGCAGCCACCTGCCAGTGCAGCACGCTTTCAATTTTTTCATTAATTGATTTTTTGTGCCCGGCATCGTGATTAAAGCTGCTGCTGTAAAATCCATCGGGTATCTGAGGGTGTGTGGCAAAAAAATAATCGCGTAGCTCGCGAACTTGCTGCTCCTGCAAAAAAGGCACTATCACGTAGCCGTTCAGGTCAAAGAGGCGCTGCAGTTTTTCGTCTTTAAACAACATAGCTAAGAAAACACTTCTTTGATTTTTGATACCCAACTTTTCTTCATTGGCGCTTCGTCAAATCGGGGTTGTTTCAATCGCTGTAAAAACTCGGCTTCGTCAATGTAACGATGCTTGTACGGTAGTGTGCGCAGGCGTTTTGCATGCCCGGGGTCTTTCCAGGGATTAAACTCCATGTAAAAATCAACATCCACTTCCAGCACCTCCACTGTATCAGTGCTGCGGGCGGGGTTCATGTGGTAATGAATGGACGGCATTTCGGCAGGAATGCAAATGAGTTGTATGGCGAGGCGCAAATCGTTGGTTTTGTTCACCGCAGAATAATGCACTATGCTGTCGTCCAGTATCACACAATCACCGGCTTTGGTTTCGAGAGGCACTAAGTATTTTTCGATGATTTCTTTTTTAATCTGGTCTAACTCCCAGGGAACCATGGGTCCGCGTATCTCTCCAAAGCGCTTGTGGCTCCCCGGAACTACCTGCAGTGTACCGTTCTCAACTGTAGAGTCAACCAACGGACACCAGATAGATACCGTAAAACACTTGCGCTCATCGGCAAAAGCCCAATTCTGATGCAGCGGCACTTCTCCTGCATCGGTCTTTTTGCGAATATAGTTAGCGATGATTGGCCGGTAATTATCCAGCAGACGGTTCATGTGCGGGCGGAAATATTCCGTGATGACTTCAAACACCGTCCGCTTGTAAGCAGGGTTGCGGTCAATAAACGTAAAATCATACGTGATAGTACGCGCGTTTTGAATGCCCGTCTCCTCTGCCGTGATTTGCCCGCCGCTCTGCGGCAGCGTCTCAAAAAATTTTTGTGTTAATTCTTCAACTTCCCGGGGGGTAATAAAAGAAGGCACACGCACAAATCCGTTGCGGATAAATTCCTCGTTTAGTTTATCGTCAATAAGCACGCGGCGCATACAAACCGATATTTCCTATAAAAATACAAAAAATATATATAAGTGGCAGATGATTTACATCATGGCGCTCAGGCATAGTCCACGATTTCGTCTTCTACGCGCGTCAGATACCACGCGCCTGCCAGGGCAAGGCAAACGGTGAAAATCATGGCGGGGAAGTAGGCGATATCCGGAAACGGCTCACCGAGCAGGGCGTACCGGTAGCCCTCAATGACGCCCGCTATCGGATTTAAGTACGCTAAAAAATAAAACGAAGGCGGTATGATTGTAGTGGGGAAGAATACAGGCGTGAACCAGATAGCGATGCCGATTAAGGGCTGTACTACCTGGTTAAGGTCGCGATAGCGTATATTCAGTGCATTCATCCATAATGCCACGGCTAATCCGCAAAAAATGTTGAGGGCAATAAAAACGGGTAGCAGGAATAAGCCCCAGCCGGGTGCGTGGCGCGCTATTAGCATCATTACACATAAAATCAAAAGCGAAGCGAGCAACTCTACACCTGCCACAAGAACTTTCGCAAGCGGCAAAACCATTTTGGGAAAATACATCTTGCGGATGAGATACTGACGTTGAAGGATAGCCGTAGATGCGTTGTTTGCAATATTTTGAAAAAAATTCCAGGCAATCATGCCGCAAAACGCAAACAGAAAATACGGTGAGCGGGTTTGAATGTGCAGCAGGTAATTAAAAAGTATGGTAAAAACCGTTAATATGATTAAGGGGCGCAGAACAATCCAGGCAACCCCGAAGAGGGTTTGCGCATACTGGGTCTTAATCTCCTGCCAGGCAAATACCCATATTAAACTGCGGTACTTTTTCAATTCGCGCCAGTACTCCGCTATGCTGAGCGGGTCGGGGGTAATAACTTTTACGGGTTTATCGGGGGCGGTAGTTTCCATGCTATCGTTTCAGCGTTTTTTCAATGTCGTGTATGGTTTGCTGCAGGCGCGCATCGTTGGGCAAAAATTGCTGCGTTTTGCGAAAATAATACAAGGCGCTGTCTAATTTCTGCTGCTTCAGATAAACTTTCCCGATATTAATGTACGGCTCATAATTATACGGAAAATGCACCATGGCGGCACGGCTTACTGCAATGGATTTCTCGTAATCGTTCAACATAAAATAACAGTAACTCAGGTTGGCATACGCTGAAAGATTTTGCGGAAACTTTTGCAGATATTTCTCAAAAAGCGGAATTGCCTGCCTGTAATTTTTTTTCTCATACTGTATAATCGCCATATCTAAGCAGGGCACAATAAACGCGCTGTCTAACTGAAGTGTGCGTTCATAAGCAGCGTATGCCTCGTCTAACTTGCCGAGCAGTAAATAGCATTGCCCGAGGTCAAACCATGGGTTTTTGTAATCAGGAGATATTTCGGTGCTGCGCTTTAAATGCACCACGGCCTCTTGCAGGAGCTCTTTGCGCAGGTTAGGGTCTGTTGTTTTTTTGGCGTGCAAAAGCAAGGTTACTCCGAACATGTCCTGCGCCTTGGCAGAGTTATTCAGGTGCCGGATGTCGTTTCGGTACAGGGTTAATTCGTCTTTCCAGTCGGTGTTGCGGGCTATGGTCATCAGCGAGTAAATAGCGAGCAAAGCCAACATACTTGCTCGCGCTGCCACAGGGAGCGAAGTTAGGGGCTCTTCGGTGTGTTCAGAGATTTTAAAAACATACCAGCACAAACTACCTATAAGCATGGCAATCCCCAGCACGGGGATGAACAGGAACCGGTCGCCCATAATGCCGGGCACTATCGTTACGAAGTTAGAAAAGGAGGCGATGCTTACCAGGTAAAACAGCAGCCCGAAGCCCGGCAGCAGGCGCCGCCGCACAATCAACAGACAGGCAACTATAAAAAATGCCCCATGCAGCGCTGCGCCTGTTAGTGCAATGCCGTCAGTCCATGGGCGCGCCTCAATTTCGCGGTAACCATAATAGAAACGCATCGGGTAAGGGAAAAGCGAAAGTTTCAGGTAGCGCAACAGCACATACGATGCCGTACCGATTTTTTCACTGAGTGGCGACAGCCGGTGCACCGGCGCCTCAATAAACTGTAAAGGGCGGTTGAGATTTTTGGGGGTAATGTTCAGCGGGTTTTCCCAGTTTAATTGTGCAAGTTTCTCCATGTTCACCGGCTGGCGGTATTCCCATACCAACTCATCGCGGGTAAACATAAGTGTGCCTATCAACGCAGTCATAAACACCGCATGCACATAGCGCAACGGGTATTTTCTTATTAAAATAAAACTTAATACCGAAAAGCTGCCTAACAACAATACCAACCGCCAAAGAGTGGCAGGTGGGCTGCCGATGAGCGAGAATGTGATTAAAAACACGGCAGCGATAAGCGATAAAACCATCACTACCCTTCCCGTGCGTTGTGAAAATTTCATCACAGACCATACAAAGCCCGGCACCAACACGCCCCAGTAATAACCCCTCAGCCACCCGCCACCTGCCAGTATCCCTGCGAGTATTATCCATAGCGCGTATCGCCATGCGCCCTTTGCGTTGAAGCTGATTACGGCTCCGGTTACCAAAACAGTCACTAACATCATCATCGGCTCTACCTGGCCATAGAAGCCCAGAAATAGTGCGGCTGATGCAAACATCAGATATATAACAGGACGCGTGCGATACCCGGCTGGCACCAGCAGCGCGCCCAATAGAATAAGTGCCGCATACATCCAAAATTTACTCGCAAAGTACCACGCTGTAAAAAATCCCGTCAGCGCTGCCACCGATAGTACCGGCAACCACGCAGCGTCAATCCCCTCGTTTTCTGCGGTAGATGTGAGAGATGATGCTGTGGCGTTTTCCGGGCGTTCTCTGCCTTTCGCGGCCGATATGGCGCGACGGAGCAATTCGCTCAAACGCGTGTAATACCCCTGGTAATGCATTAAAAATAAAATGAATATAAGAAACAGCGCAGGCGCTGCCATCACCTGCAGGCGCAAAGTCACGTTGGGCAAATTCAACACCGGAAACATCACCATCGCCAGTGTTGCATAAAGCGCGGCAACTTGTCTCCACCCCACACCGCGAAAAATAATCAGCGATGCAGGCATAAGCGCAGCCAACACCACAATGGTTTGCTTGGCGAGCATCCCTGCCAGAAATCCCAACGCTACTCCGGGCAGCCATCGCCATTTTGCCGGTGTGCGCTCGTTACAATACCTGAGGGCGCTGTGCCACGCCAGCAGACCGAAAATTACCGCCAGCAATTCATCGCGGTTTTTGATGCTTGCCACCACCTCTGTGTGTATGGGGTGAGCCGCAAACAACAACACTATAAAAAGCGTCAGCAAGGGATGGTAACCGCTGAGCAGTATGCGCAACAAACGATATAGCAACAGGCATAAAACTCCATACAAAATCACATTAATAAAATGACTAATGTGCGGATTTTCTCCGAACAACGCATGCTCTATGGCAAAACTCGCCAGCGTAACGGGGCGGTACTCATACGCATAGCCCGCATTGTCTTTGTAATACGGCTCGCGAAATATATCAGGTAGTGCGGCAATGCCCCGTGCGGTAAGGCGGTGACTCCGTGTTACCAGATGGTCGTCCAGATTATAATCATTCGGTATCGTATTGGCATAAATCAATACACTGAAAATAAACACCAGCGCTCCCGGCCAGCGATGCACCACGCGGTCTGCAATCCCCTCTGCGGTATTCGGGCGCTGTGCCGCATTTGTTTTAGGAGTACCTGCCATGGTTTATTTCACTCGGTAGCTAAACAAATCTCCGTATATTTTCTTTACCTGCTCTATCACCTCTGTGCGGTCGGCAATTCGCACTTTTTTTCCCGCTTCTGCCAGCAATACCGCCATGCGCAGCCGCTGCGATTCATCAATATACACCGTACCGGGCTTGTATGCCACATCTTCCACCTCTATCACCTCGCTGCCGCTATGTGCATCCAGCATTTGCCGCACCCGCTCGTGCAGGTGCATCTCGTTAACTACATCAGTTGCACTGGCAATCGGCAGCGGCTGGTGCAATGTGTGTGCATAGCATTGCAAAGCGCGATTATCGCGCGATAAACACGGCCCTCCATATCCATCCCCATACCTCAGGTATTTTTTCCCGATGCGGCTGTCGGCTCCCACTGCGTCAAGAATCCGCGCGGGGTCAGCTCCGGCCTTCAACGCCAAATCGCCTATCAAATTCGCAAATGAAATCTTCGTAGTCAGGTAACAGTTTACCGCTAACTTCGCTATCTCTGCGCTAAGCCGGTCCATACGGTGTACTTCGGGTTGTGTTTTGCAAAAACTGCGGTGCACTTCTTCTATCGCATCACCTGCCTCGCGGTTCGCCTCACCAATTAAAATCACATCCGGATGCTGCTGGTCATAAAGAATGTTTCCCTGAGCAATGAACCCGGGATTATAACTCACTACATATCCGTGCGGCAGCATTTTTCTTGCAAGTTCATCGCAATAACCGGGCATGGTAGTACATCCCACTACAAGATGTTTCTGCCGCACAGGCGCCGGCAGCGCCAGCAGTTGACCGGCAACGCGCTCCACCTGCTCATGGCTGTAACTACCATCGGCACGAGCGGGCGTAGCCACAAACACAAACAACATATCGGCATCCGGCGCTTCCTCAATCCGCGTAGTGGCGCGCAGGCGCGTACATGCCTGCAAATACTCATTCACATGCGGCTCTGGCGAGCGAAACGTCTTACCATTAATCTGCTCAATATATGCCTCGTCCACATCAACCCCCGTAACGCGAAACCCCGCACGCGCAGCATTCAACGCAAAGCACAAACCCAGCTTGCCTATGCCGATAACTGCAATATGTTTCTCCGCTTGCATGCTTTAGGGCTGCTACTTATCAAAAGATGCGGTACTTTGCAAATACCCGCTCCACAAAACGCGCCGTAAATTTCACACCCGCACCTGCGCAACCCGTGTATCACAAACTACACCGCCAAACTCAACCTGCCTTCATCATCTTTTTTTATTTGGGGGTGCCCCCGCTGCCAAGCGCTGCAAGGCAGCGGGGTCGGGCTGGCTTCGGGGTACGCTGTCGCTCCCGTGCTTCACTGCGTTGCGCACCGCTCCCTACGGTCGCGCCCTACGCATCCCTCACCCGGCCGGCTCGCATCTCTTTGCCTGCAATATATTATCAGCCGGCTTGTGTGTGGTCCTGACGGCACACAGACGGTCAAAAAAAAAACTCAACCCGGCACAGGTAAAATGCCCGCGTAGCGTACCAGCAATTCAGCGGCAGTAAAAATCAAAAGCCCGTAATGGCAATCACTGCGCTGCGGTTAAACGGAGGCGTATTGCTGCGCGAAGGGTGCTGTATGCTCACAAAATAACTTTTCCCGTCGGGTGTAAAACAATTGCCCGTTGTTTCACAACCCTCCGGCGCTGCCATAAATCGTTTTAAGTGGCGCAAGGTTGGCTGGGAAACAGAAAGGTCTAAAAAGTATATTTCGTTATAAACCTGTCCACGTTCGCGGGCAGCGGCAATTACGCGTCCCAGGGTGTTGCCGTTATTGTCCTCGCTTATAACCAGGTATTTTTTACCGCGGATGCTTGCCACGGTAATGGCATCGGGGTTTGAAAAACAAAACGCAGAATCCTTATCGGCAACTCCACCCTCCAATAACACACGCAGGCGGTTGGTCTTGAGGTCAAGCTCCAGGATTCTTCCATAATTATCTTTGTATGTGTTTGTACCGGTGGCGAGTTGCGCAAAATAGTGAAAGGGCTTGCCGCCCGTTTTTATTTCTCTAGCAAAAGAAAACTCATCACTTCCTGTTTCCGCAATGTAAAGTTTATCACCGTCAGCATCTATCCACTCATGGCGAATACCCATGCCGGCCCCCAGGCGCAACGCCACATCGGTTATGTTCATCAGCGAGTCAGGGTGCATCGGCAGCGGTATCCACCTTCCGCCCGATGCATCTTCGCTTTGTGCGTATGCGTACAGTTGCCCTGCCGAGTAGTCGCCCGCCTTGTCTGCCACAAACTTAAACAGCACCGCTGGCTTGCTGTCAGAAGTGAGGTAAACTGTTTTCCCGTCGGGCATACAGTGAGCATCTTCATGACTATAGCGCCCCATCCCGTACAGCTTGCGCAGGGCTTTGCCGCTTTGCATGTCAACTTCCACCATGTATCCAAAGTGAAGAAACTTCTTACGTCCGTTTATATCTGATGTATCCGTTATGCCGTTTTGCAACATAAGCTCCGTATTGCTCATCGGGAATTCCTCCTCGGCAGTCAGCACTGTACCGTGGGGGGTGAGCGTGCCTCCGCAGTTGCGTATAGTACCTCCCACGGTAGAGAAATCAACCGACATCAACTTGCTGATAACGCTCCACTCACCGTTAATTTTTTTTACTTCAAAAAACGTGGCCCCGCCCCCATCGCCCAGCACCGGATGGGGATGGTGCGTTTCGTGGCTCACGTACAGGTAGCCGTGTTCGTTGCTGCCGTTGATGGGGATGTAAACCACCAGGTCGTGACTGCCGCGGGCAGGCGCGCTGCGTCCATCGGGCGCTATTACCGTGTCGCCCTCGCTAAACAGTACCGTGTAACGAAAACCCTCGGGCAGCACAACTGTCTGATTGTTGAAGTCGGGCGCCACTGGCACAAACAAATCTCCCTTCTGCGCCTGGCGATTACACGAAAACAGAAAAAATAACATCACACACGGCACAAACCACGCGTGGCAGGGCGTAGTATTTTTACGGCAAGCCATGTTTGCGGAAATTTTGGTAAACCCTAAGTAAAGCAAATATAAATGCGTTGATACGATGCCTAGTTTTCCCAACTATAGTAAACTACTTCGCGATGTGTAGTGCCGTCTTTATAAAAATTCATCACCGAAAACGATGGCGGAAAATGGTGATGGTTCCCACGCCACCAATGTCCTGATACGGCGCCGTTGCAGTAGTAATCCACGCCAAGGTAATTTACATAATCAATCAGATGGATGTGCCCGCTAATGCAAGTCCGCACCGCCGGATAGCGATAAAATAACTCCACCAGCTTTTCAGAGTCGGTGTGCATGTTTGTTTCGCCTATGGTGCGTTTGTTGAGGTTCGTAATGTCGTGTTCAAAAAAACAACATATTGCCAATATGGGAATGTGCGATACGATACAGACGTATTGCCCCTCGGGCGTATTTTTTAATTCGTTTTCGAGCAAGTAAAATTGCTCATCGTCAATTTTGCCCAGGTAGCCAGGCACCGATTTGCGCGGATGTATGCTGTCTAACACCACAAATTTCCAGTTTTCGCAGGTAAAGGCATAGTATGTTTTCTGTATGGCGTATTCATCCATACACCACTTCTTGCCGTCCTCATGATTGGCAGAAGGGAGCATCCAGCCAAAAAGGTCGTGATTACCCACGCAATGATACACCGGCAACGATGTTTCGCTGCGCAATATGCTGTGAAACGTGTTCCACTGGCTTTTTACGTTGCTTTTACTGAGCGCTACGGCATTCATAATGGCATCGCCTCCGTTTATGATTCCGTTTACCGGCTCATGTAAGTTGTTTACCGCTTGCAGGGCGGCTGCCATGCCATACTCGGCTGTGCGGTCGGGTTTAACGTGAATATCGGTAAGATGTGCCATGCGCAACACGGGCTTCTGGCCCGGTTCGCGTGCCGGGCCAGCCGCCACAGGTCTTGGGTTATTCCTTACCGGAACGGGGGACGAGTTAACCAACACTGCGCCCGCACTCAGAGCGCCTAAACTGTATAGAAATTGTTTGCGGCTGTGTAAACCCACGGCACAGGTTTTGCTGCAAAAGAGGGCGAGGAAAGCAACCTGAACTTTAATGGTGCATTAATAAATATACAAATAGAAACATATATGTGTGCATTAGTATATGAAACTACACAGTGTTTGTTAGCATAGTTTTATCAGGTAATAGCCGGTTAAAAAGCTTTTCAATTTGCGGTATGAAAAAGAAAAAAATCAGCACGCCCAGGGTGTTGAACAAAATATGTGCGTTGGCAATCTGACGCGCGGGCACTGCCATGCCCGATATCTTTTTAACCAACCATACAAATGGATTAAACAACAATAAGCCCATAACTATACATATAAGATTAAACAGCAGATGAAACAAGCCCGTCTTTATCGCCTGCCTGCTTCCTCGTATGGTCGCCAGCAGGGTATCGCTGCATGTTCCCAGCTCAGCGCCAAGCATCACAGCAATCCCTGCCGAGGTAGCCATTAGTCCTTTCTTTGCCAGCGTAATAGCCATGGCAATAGTAGCGGATGACGACTGGATTATCAACGTTGCCAGCGCGCCAACCACAGCCCCCTTCAATGGGGTTTGCAATCCTTCCATCCAGGATATGATTTGCTCATCGCCCCGCAAGGGCTCCAGTGAGCGCTCCATCGTATTTAAACCAAAGAATACCATACCGAAATAAAGCAGCACCCGCCCTGCGGTTGAGATTTTCTCAAAACTGCTGATGAGCATAAGTACTAAACCGATGGCTAAAAAAACCGGAGAATATCTGCCTATGTTGAATGCAATGATTTGTGTATCTATGGTGGTTCCGATGTTGGCGCCCATAACAACACCTATGGCTCGCCCAAAGGTTAATACTCTGGAGTTAATCAATATGATGGTAATAATAATGACGGCAGAAGATGAGCCAATCAGTGCCGTAACGAGGGTACCGGTTAGTACAGAAAGCCAGTTGTAATTTGTAAAGCGCGCCACACATGTTTTGATTTTTTCTCCCGCTGCGCGCTGCATAGTTTCACTCAACCCGGCTATTGAGTAAAGGAACAGGGCCAGACCGCCAATTACACCGAGAATTATTTCTGCCATTCAAAAAACAAACTTGATGTGTTTCGCTCTTGTGTTTATTAACGCATCTTTAGCTTTACTTTAAATAAATCAATACAGCATCACTTTTTGAAGTAACTATACGCAACTCTGTTTATGAGCAGGCGAAAAAGTGCCTTCTCATAAATTACAGTAAAATTGCCCTCAGGTTACACCGATAAACTTTCATTTTACCGGTTTTACAAGAAAGAACTGCTAAGAGGGTTCAAAACAATTTTAAACATACAATTATGGGACTACGCATTCATGCTTTTTCTGACGATGCGATGGGCACCATGGATGCCACAGCCCTTGCCGGCGCCATTGCGCGCGGTGAGGTGAGCGAGCAAGAGGTGTTAGAGGCGGCCATAGCGCGTGCCGAAAAAGTAAATCCTTACGTAAACGCCATCGTAATAAAAATGTATGACGAAGCGCGCAGGCGCGTGGGGCGGCTGCCGAAAAACAAGCTGTACGGAGTACCCACCTTTGTAAAAGATACGGACGCTGTGGCGGGCTATCCTACGCAGTTGGGAACCGGTGCGTTCAAAGCCAGAATACCCGCGCGCAACAGCAAGTTTATCCAGCAGTATTTTTTTACGGGCATGAATTGCCTCGGCAAAACCACCTTGCCGGAGTTTGGCTTAATCTGCTCCACCGAAAATCCGCGGTGGGGCATTACACGCAACCCCTGGAATACCGACTACACCACGGGCGGCTCCTCGTCTGGCTCTGCTGCGCTGGTGGCAGCCGGCGTGGTGCCCATAGCTATGGCAAACGATGGCGGCGGCTCTATCCGCATCCCGGCGGCAATTTGCGGGTTGGTGGGGTTAAAGCCCTCGCGCCACCGTTTACACGGTGTTGACGGAGGCGCATTGCTCCCCATACAAATCATTCATCAGGGTGTGCTCACGCGCACTGTGCGCGACACAGCGCTCTTTCTTGCCGAAGCCGAAAAATTTTATCGACACAAAAAACTTCCCCCGCTCGGTTTTGTGGAGGGCCCTTCTAAAAAACGCCTGCGGATAGCCACCGTTGCCAACCTGCCGCCCGGTACACCCGGCCACCAGGACGAAGACACCCAACGCGCCATATCCGAAACCATCCATCTGCTCGAGTCGCTGGGACATCGGGTAGATACCGTTCCACTGCCCATTGATGCAAACACTATGATAGACCATTTTCTCCACTACTACGGCTTTATGTCATATATCGTTACCCATTGGTCAATTTTCACCTTAGGCAGCAAGGTAGATCACTCACTGCTGGAGCCGTTTACTACCGGTCTTTATAAAGTTTTCAAGAAAAACCCCTCGCGGCTTATACCCAACATACGTACCATGCGTAGGATAGTGGCTAAAGCCAACACGCTCTTTGATACGTACGATGTTGTGCTCACCCCTGTGTTATCGCACAAAACGCCCCCCATCGGCTACCTCTCACCCGACTTACCCGAAGAGGAAATCATACGGCGGGTCATTCATTTTGCTACATACACCGGGCTGAACAATGTTTCCGGTGCGCCAGGCATATCGCTTCCGCTATCTACCGATAGCAACGATTTGCCCCTCGGCATGCACTTCTCGGCTCGCTATGGTAACGACCGCCTGCTGCTCGAGTTGGCTTACGAACTGGAAGCGGCAAAACCCTGGCGGATGATGTATCAGACAAAAACTACACAACAGTAAAATCTATGCATATACCAGCGGTTAACGTTAATCAAGGTGTACGCACGTAACACAACATCGTGTTAAGATTTTATGCAATAATTACGGCACAGATATTTTTCATTGTCGTTAACCTCCAACATAAATTTACATTTCTGATATTACCAGATAGTTTGGAGAGAGTTGCGATGCTAAGAAAGTATTGAAGTGACAGAGAGAAATTACCGGTTGTGAGCGGGTTGGAATGTGGTTTTATGCGGGTCGCCCGCCTGAGGGCGGGC
>JANWXI010000072.1 GCA_025057415.1 Chitinophagales bacterium | reverse complement strand
TTGACCCATCCAGGTTAACTCAAGAGGACATTGACCGGTTCCAGGCCGCTCAAACCAACCTTTCGAGGTTGCTTTTGGTAATGGAGCAATATCCCGATTTGAAAGCCGTACAGGGTTATGCCGATTTACGAACCGAGCTGAGCAGTACTGAAGATAAAATCGCATTTGAACGAAAGAAATTTAATGATTTGGTGCAGGATTACAACGCATCCATTGCATCTTTCCCTACGCTCATTACCGCTAAAATTTTCGGATTTACGGAGAAAGGTTATTTCAAAAGCGATGCCGGTACCGAAAAAGCCCCCACGGTTAAGTTCTGATATACATGCAAAGCCCTTTTCCGTTTCTTGATGAAGAACAATCGCGTGCGCTCGTAGCTGCCATAGCCCGCGCTGAATTGCATACTTCGGGTGAAATAAAAGTACACCTGGAGCCCCACTGCCCTATAAACGATGTAATGGAAAGGGCTGCTGAAGTATTCAATCGGTTAGAGATGTACAAAACTGTTCAGCGCAACGGTGTACTGATTTATATAGCATATTCTGACCACCGATTTGCCGTACTGGGCGATGAAGGTATAAACCGAAAAGTGCCACCCGATTTCTGGAACGAAGTGATTGAAATTATGAAGACACATTTTACAACGGGTGATTTCCTCACCGGCATTACAGCCGCCATTGAACAATGCGGCAGACAACTGGAGCAGTTCTTCCCCCGTGAGCACACAGATGTAAACGAATTAAGTGATGAAATCAGCCGGGGGTAATTTTTTAATGTGTGGTACTTTACAGCCCAAGCTACGGCTGTGGAGTGTACTTCCTTTAGTATGTTTCATTTCAGGTTTGATCGCACAAATCCCCGAGCGGCCCAACCCACCCCGTTTGGTAAACGACTTTGCAGGAATGCTTAGTCCCCACGAGGTGGAAATGTTAGAAACGAAACTTGTAGCGTATAATGATTCCACTACCACGCAAATCGCTATCGTTACCATACCCTCTCTTAACGGTGCCGAGATTGGAAGCTTCGCAGCAGAGTTGGGCGAAAAATGGGGCGTGGGCACCAAAAAAAATCACAATGGTATCATCTTGTTGGTTTCACGGGACGACCGAAAGGTGACCATCCGCACCGGCTACGGCGTAGAGGAGCGCTTAGGCGCTGTGACTTGTTCCCGCATAATTCAAAACACAATAATCCCCAATTTCAAAGAAGGCAACATTTACGGTGGTTTAAACTCCGCTGTTGATGAAATCATCCTGCGTCTGGAAGGGTTATACCGTGCCGATGAAAACGCCACTGATGAAGTTAACGATGTTCAAATACCGGCGTGGGTCATTGTGTTCATCATCATCATTATTGTTATTGTAATACTGTCACCTTTTCTGCCAGGCGATAGTGGAGGCCGCACTTACACCGGTCGCGGATACAAGCAAACCCGTGGAGGATGGTACTTCCCCTCGGGTGGAAGTTTTGGCGGAGGCGGCAGCCGGGGCGGGTTTGGCGGATTTGGCGGCGGCAGCTTCAGCGGCGGCGGCGCCAGCGGTAGTTGGTAAAAAAGTTATATATGAAAAAATCAGAATATAAAAAACATCCCTGGCACGGTATTTCGCCCGGCGCCCATTGCCCTGATGTCATCAATGCATTTATAGAAATTGTCCCCACCGATACAGTGAAGTATGAAATAGACAAAGAAAGCGGTTGGCTCAAAGTGGACCGCCCGCAGTTGTTTTCGGTTACCGTGCCGGCGCTCTATGGTTTTATACCGCAAACCTATTGTAGCGATGCCGTAGCGACACTCTCCATGCAGCGCACCGGGTTAAGCAACATTCGGGGCGATGGCGACCCGTTAGATGTACTTGTGCTGACTGAAAAACAGATTACAACAGGCGGCATTCTGATTCGCGCCATACCCATTGGCGGCTTGCTGATGCTAGATAAAAACGAAGCAGACGATAAAATAATAGCGGTCATGCAAGACGATGCTGTTTACGGTCACCTCACCGACATCAGCCAACTCAGCGATAGGCAAATAGATAAACTCCGCCACTACTTCCTTACTTACAAAAGCATTCCCGGACGCGATAACCCGGTTACCATCGCTCATGTGTATGGGCGCCTTGATGCACGGGACGTTATTCTGCGAAGTATTGACGACTATCACCATCAGTTCGCATAAAGAAGGTTGAGATAGCCGTTCACGTTCGCTCTATGAAAGTAGCTACCGACTTAATGATTCTCTTTTACTGCTAAAATGCTCCCCGGTTCTACAGTTAATCAAATCTTGCTAATCGAAACGATTAGTTAGCTTTATCACCCGGTAAAAATGCCCACCTTTCCATCCACCATATCACCAACGCCAGTATCAGTGAATATGTGATGGCTACATACAGATAATTGTGAGCAAATCCAAACCATGCCTGCTTATGCACCGCCACCAAAACCAAAGCCATCATCCGTATTATGTTGATAATCATAATGAGCAGGATTCCAAATGGAATATACCAGAGTTTGTTTCGGGTATTGTTGCCAAATGATACGATAAATCCAGTAAAAATGACTAAAGGCGCAATACCCAGGCATTGGTCTGCTACATAAATGGGCTGGTGGCCTTGCATGTATATCATTCTGCCTGTGTTGTAAACCTCATATCCAGCCAAACGCAGTATGCTCACACTATATGTGGCGATGGTATTTCCGATAAATTGCTGAAACTTTGCCCATCCTCCCCAAAGAAAATTCTCATAATGCTCTGCCAAATATTTAAACAGCCTCCACGCTGCATATACTATTCCCATATTCAGTAAAAAACGTACAATACTGTATCTCGAACGCAACATGGTGGTTTTGCATTTGGGCTTGAATTTAACCTCCGTAACCTACATGGACTTCCCCATACGTGTACTTGACGTAAATGACAAAAGCTACGAGAATAACAGCGAGCACATACGCCGGCTTTTGAAGTGATTTGTAACGAAGTATGTCATCTTTCATTACATCAATATAGTACAAGGCGTACCAAGCCACTCCAAGTGAAAGCATAATAGCAGCTAAATACACCAGGGTTATCCAAACATTCCATGGGAAAGTGGCATAGAGACAAATCAATGCGCCAGGTATAAAAGGCAGAATGGCTGTTTCGGTAAAATACGACCTGCGCCGCTGCACCTTGTTCACCTTACTATACGAATAAGAAAAGCGCAATACAGGACGTGCATAATTCACTGCAAAGTATCCAAACAGCGCCAACGCGGGAATGTTGAGTACATAATTTACAAAATTGGGCATCCTCCACCAGGCAAGCACAACCGCAAAATTGTGATAGAAGGGAGAGTTATACTCTCCGGCGCCCAAAGACCCAGTAACCGCCTGCGCACAAAACGATGCCGTGCCGATTATAAAACCCCAAACAAAAAATAAACTTAGCACTGATTTTGTTTCGCTGATTTTGTCATATATATACAAACACAACAACCCATACAACAAAGGATACAGCGATGCAGCGCCGTATATAAACGTGATGGTTTTTCTGTTCCACTCGTGATAAATGAAACGAATACCGTAATAATACACCAACGCATCAAACTTAAACAGCATACCCACCAGCGCCATTACAAACCACTGTGAATAAGCCATCACCATAAAAGCCAGTGAGAAACAAACGGCAGAGTTCAAAAACCTGAACAACTTACTGTGCCACAACTCCTGCCCGCGCGTGATTTCCATGTAGAATTGTTTACGGGTATAATCATGATTGGGGTCTGTAACCCGATTTTGCAAATATAAGCGGGGCAGGGTAATTTGTAATCATCTGTTGTAGGTTTACAGTGCCTTTGTGTTTTTCCATAAAACTTTTCACAATCTGCCACCCAATAAAATTACCGATACTGCCGGGTGATTCGGGCGGCATACCACTGGTGGTAGGGCTCTCGCCCAAAAACCTGGTTTTGTCCATCGCATTGGTTTTGTATAATAAATCTTTATCATTCATAAATTCCCATATACTTCTCTCGCTCAAATAACACCACTCGGTTTGCCGGGCGGTGTAACCCAATATCAAACTATCGGGCGCATCGGGAAACACCATAGACAAAAAATACATCTCTTTACCTCGCTCGGTGATGGCCTCAATCAGTTTCATCGGCTCATCATCGGCCGCATAGTTCATCCTGTAGTTCATCTGTACGGTAAAGAACGGTACGTAGCGCGGGTTAAGTTTATGGCGGATGTATTGATAGATACCCACACTATCGTAAAGTGGGTGGTTGCTGCCCAAAAACATATCCAGACCTACGGCAAGGGTAGAATCATTGACCGGTAACACTCCGTGGGTGAACATAGAGTTGAAAAGGATAATCCGGGGCACACGATGCTGCGGAAAATAATAACGCACGTACCGCATCGTCTGATTGAGTTCCTCGCGCCAGCTTTCGTATTCCCGTTGCAGCTTACTGATTTGCGCATTCACCTCCTGTACGTACCGGTCGTTTACATATCGTGCTATGGCTTGCCGCGTCATATCGTTTGTATCGTGTGCCGGACGCGGCCCGATTACATGATAACGGATAAAATAATCATAAAAATCACCATATCGCTCCCGCATCCGGTTTTGCCAGGTCTCATACCCGCTATCGCTGTATTGCTGAAAATCGCTCTGAAAGTCAAGAAGGGTTACCTGTACTTCCACCCCACTTACATCGGGCTTTGGGCGCGATTTTGTACGTTTGCAACCTTCACATCCCGCCATGAACACCAAAGCCACCAAACTGCCTGTAAAAAAAATCCTCCGGCTCATACTGCAAACTAAGCCAAGTAATTCAACTCGCAAAAATCTTGTGTTGCTGCTCACCGTCTTGTTGTTCACACATTTTCGCGCAGCGGGCATTAGCGACCGTGTCCGCATCGGACTTGCCGCCACGCCCGGCATTGCCTGGTGTAACCCCGTGGGCAAAGACCTCGACAAAGGCGCCCCCCGCTTCGGCATCGGGTACGGTGTGCAAGTAGAATATTGGTTTGCACGCAACTACGGTTTGCTCACCGGCCTGGAGGGCGGCTTTGACGGCTGCAATATCCGCAACCGCGACCTATTTGCCCTGCGCGACAGCGCCGGCAGCGTGCTCAAAAACATAAACGAAAAATACGCCTTTCATTACCTTCAGTTGCCCGTGTACCTTAAACTCAAAACCAACCCCATCCGCGGCGGCAAGTTCAGTGTATGGGGGCAGGTGGGCACGCAATTTGCCTTTACCGTAAATGCACGCGCCACTTTCAGTGACCCGATATTTCCGGCCGTAGGAGCAGCTCCGGTAGTAGTTGAAAAAGAAAACATCCTTAGGGCTTCTAACGAAGTAACCCGTATCATCCCTAAATTTCGCTCCGGATTTGCCGATGTGCGCCTTGGCGCCGGCGCCGGTTTTGAATATGCTTTTGACGATAAGGCATCGCTGCTGTGCGGTATGGTGTATCACAATGGTTTCATCAATAATTTGTTAGACCGTGACCCTAAAAAAGAACCCAACCTCATGCGCTTTTTCGGCTTGCGCCTCGGAGTGCTTTTCTGAAACACGATTCGCAACACTGTTGTTATCATAAGTACACCAAGTCATTATCATGAAAATAGCCCTCGCCCAACTCAACTATCACGTAGGAAACTTCGAAGCAAACACCCAAAAAATCATAGATGCCATCCGGCAAGCTGAA
Organism: Chitinophagales bacterium; assembly: GCA_025057415.1. Taxonomy (GTDB): domain Bacteria; phylum Bacteroidota; class Bacteroidia; order Chitinophagales; family LD1; genus Bog-950. The sequence continues at coordinate 10,816 of JANWXI010000072.1, read as the reverse complement.
AAGCTGCAAGCCGACCTCGTTGTGTTCAGTGAGCTATGTGTATGCGGTTATCCGGCTCGCGATTTTCTGGAGTTCAAAGATTTCATCAACCAGTGTGAGCTTGCCATTCAAACGATTGCTGCTCATACCCACCGCGTAGCAGCCATTGTGGGCGCTCCGCGCAAAAATCCCCGGCCCGAAGGCAAAGACCTCTTCAATGCAGCGTTTTTTTTATATGAAGGAAAAATACAATACATTACCGACAAAACTTTACTGCCCACTTATGATGTTTTTGACGAGTACCGCTACTTTGAGCCAAACAAAAACTTCACCACCCATACGTTCAAAGGGCACACCATTGCCATCACAATTTGCGAAGATATATGGGACGTAGCCCCCGATACCGATGACGACACTGCTCACAATCCGCTCTACACCGTTTACCCGCTGGATGAAGTACGCCATCAGCAACCTCAGCTAATCATCAACCTTTCGGCATCTCCGTTCAGCTATGTGCAACACCGCGAACGCATGCGCGTAATACGCGCCAACGTTAAGCGCTACCGCGCTCCCCTTATTTACGTTAATCAGGTAGGCGCACAAACCGAACTCATTTTTGACGGTGGCAGCATAGCCATGAGTGCCACAGGCGATGTGCTCGCACAACTTCCTTTTTTCGAAGAATGCATACGCCTTGTAGAGTTGAAACCCGATGCACCGGTCACACCGCCCCTTTCCCCCGAGCCAATTCCGCTCATTCACGATGCGCTTATACTCGGCATCCGCGATTACTTTCGCAAACTCGGCTTTCAAAAAGCCATACTTGGTTTGAGTGGCGGCATCGACTCGGCCATTGTGCTCTACCTCGCCACCCGGGCGCTCGGTCATAAAAACGTCCTCTCACTGCTCATGCCCTCGGGCTTCTCTTCCAAACACTCGGTAGATGACTCCATCGCCCTCTGCCAAAATCTGCAATCGCCCTATCACATCATCCCCATTGAAGATATCTACCGGCAGTTTCTCAACACCCTCTCCCCTTATTTCAAAGATTTGCCGTTTAATACTGCCGAAGAAAACATTCAGGCGCGCATCCGCGCGGTACTGCTCATGGCATTCAGCAACAAATTCGGTTACATTCTGCTCAACACCACCAACAAAAGCGAAGCTGCCGTGGGCTACGGCACCTTGTACGGTGACCTGTGCGGCGGCCTGGGCGTGCTGGGCGATGTGTACAAAACACAAGTATATGCGCTGGCTAACTACATCAACCGCAAGGGCGAAATCATCCCCCACCACATCCTCACCAAAGCCCCCAGCGCTGAACTGCGCCCCAACCAAAAAGATACCGACACCCTGCCGCCTTACGAAATATTAGATAAAATTTTATTTGAATATATCGAAAAACGCCGCAGCGCCCGCGAACTGATAGCCGAGGGCTATGAGCCCAATCTCGTTTCGCGCGTGTTCAAAATGGTCAATACCAACGAGTGGAAGCGCTTTCAGGTGCCGCCTATACTGCGCGTTTCTCCCAAAGCATTTGGCATGGGCCGCCGCATGAACATTGAAGGTAAATATTATTAAAATTTATAATTAATTCCTGGCGCTTACTGTTCGTTAATGGATACGGCTCCCGTTGCCTTCAGTTTGACCCTGCGCACATTGGCGGGCTGTACGTTGTAGTTAGGTCTGCGCGCGGCGTACAGGCGCGATTTTTCGATGCGTGTTATATTGACGCTGTCTGACTGATTACCACCCAACACATGATAACACTTGTCATCTTCGCCCACATACAGCCCTACGTGACCCGCCTTTTTTCCATCGGCAGTTTTTCGCACAAACACCAGCACATCCCCCAGCATCGGCACATCCGTGTGCTTGCCAAATGTTCCCCAGTTGAGCGCCCACAGCGGGTCTTTCACCACTTGCTTGCCGCTACGCTTAGCCACTACCGCCATAAACAATCCGCACCACGGTATCTCATCGGCTTTGTAAACATCGGCTACATTACCCCCCACCTCTTTCGCCCATGCTAAAATGACGGGGTTGTTCGGTTTACCCAGCGCCTCTTTCGTGCCGTACAACTCAAGCGCCTTCTTAATCATCAACGGCCCCGGCTCTTTGAGCAACCAGCCGTACATAGTTGGTAAACTACTGCTCATATCGTAAATTTAGGATGAAGAATTACTAAAAAATAAAACCATGCAAACCCGCTAAACATTCCAAATGTAAATCTTCTCAATCAAAAAACAAACATTTTTCCAATGCACACACTGCCTACGCCGCCACCATCAGCACAAACATTTACATATATAGAAAATATCATATTCATTATTAATACAATGTATTTGCTTGGGGGGTGCCCCCGCTGCCAAGCTGCGCAAGGCGCGGGGTCGGGCTTGTTACGGGGTGCGCTACGCTCCCGCCGCGCCCGCGCGTAGGTTGTTTTGCAACGGTGCGGGTGCGGCCGCTTCGCTTCGCTCGCGCCCTCCACATCCCTCACCCGGCTAGCGCGCGCAACACTTCATTCCACTTTGTATTTCCCCCGTTTCACAACTAAACAAACCGGCTCACCGCCCAGGTTTTACTCGTCATTTGTTGTTTTCTATTGGCTCTCTTTACACCAACATTACCACATTCGCTAATTCCACTGAACCCTTTTTTTTATTTAATGAGAAAACTTTTCACGCTACGCTTATTGTACCCAACCCACCCGCTGTTTTAAGCAATAACCAGTAGAAGTTTGTCTGTTTCACATCGCGAACTTTACTATTTTCACGCCTGTTTAATCCGTTTTAAAAACATCATTACCATGAGCACTGCTACTGCCGCCCACTACAAAGAAATCATTGACCGCGCCATACGTGCCATACACGCGCGCACTTTCTATGCCGAATACCCCGAGCACCCCAAAGCATACGGTGAAGAAGCCCCCGCCAAAGGGTTGGATGCTTTCAACGCCCAATTGGGCAAGCCGTTCAATGGCTTGCTGCAGCAAAACCCCGTTGCATGGATAGGGGAAGAAGTATCGCCCTACACCGGTAAACCCCTGGGCATCACCTATCCCTCTTTCGATACCGATACGCTAATCGTCCGCGCCGGCCGCGCTTTTGAACAATGGAAAAAAACGCCCGTAGATACCCGTGCCGAGGTACTCATTAACGCATTAGAAAAAATTAAAAACCGTTTTTTTGAAATTGCCTACGCCACACAGCACACTACCGGGCAAAGTTTTGTGATGAGTTTTCAGGCAAGCGGGCCGCACGCCAGCGACCGCGCCCTCGAAGCCCTCGCCATGGGTTACGAAGAGTTGCACCGCTTCCCCTCACAGGTAGTATGGGAAAAGCCCATGGGCAAAACCAGCGTTACGCTCCGCAAAACCTACAAGCCCGTACCCAAGGGTATTTCGCTCTGCATCGGCTGCAGTACCTTTCCCACCTGGAACTCAGTACCCGGCATCTTCGCTTCCCTCATCACGGGTAACACCGTAATCGTGAAGCCCCACCCCAAATCCGTCTATCCCATTGCGATTGTTGTGGCTGAGATTCAAGCCGCTCTGCATGAAAAAGGTATTGATGCCAATGTATGTCAACTGGCAGTAGATAGCAGCGCTCAACTCATAACCAAACCACTTGCCGAACACCCGTTAGTCAAAATAATTGATTACACCGGCAGCAGCAGCTTTGGCGATTACATCGAATCGCTGAAGGGAAAAGTTACCTTTACCGAAAAGGCAGGCGTAAACTCGGTAATTATTGATTCTGTGAGCGACCTCAAAGCGGTGGTGCAAAACGTATCCTTTGCCGTATCGCTCTACAGCGGTCAAATGTGCACCGCACCGCAAAACTTCTTCATTCCCGAAACCGGCGTACGCCAGGGCGATACCACACTGCCTTACGAAGAAGTAAAGAAAGCCCTCGTGGATGCGATTGCCGGTTTAGCCGGTCATCCGCAGATGGGTCCCGGCACATTGGGTGCTATTCAAAACCCCGCTACCCTTAAGCGGGTAGAGTCGGTGAAAGAACTCGGGCAAGTATTGCTGGAGCCCAAAGGATTAAACAACCCCGAATTTCCGGAAGCCCGCACTTGCTCCCCGATTGTACTGGAAGTGGATGCGCGCGACAAAGGAATTTACGAAAATGAATGGTTCGGGCCCATCGTACTCATCATCAAAACCAAAAACACCGCGCAATCGGTTGAGCTTGCCAAAGACCTTGCGGAAAAACATGGCGCCATTACCTTCAGCTTGTATTGCACAGATGAGGCGCTGGCGCAATCCATTACTGAAGAAATGGAAAGTGTTTTTGTTCCTGTATCTCTCAATCTGACCGGCATGATTTGGGTGAACCAGCATGCCACGTTCAGCGATTTTCACGTTACAGGCGGAAACCCCGCCGGCAACGCCTCGTTTACGAACCCCGAATACGTAAACAAACGCTTTGTATGGGTGGGGCACCGCCGCGCGCAATAAGCCCACTAACTAACGTTCGTTAGCCGATGAACTGGTACGCCCTGATCCGGCCGTTGCTGTTTCGCGCAGATGCAGAAACGGCTCACCACCTCACCTTGCAACTGCTCAAAACCACCGGCAAACTGCCGTTTTTATTGCGCCTGTTAGCTGCCCGGCACTCCGCGCATCCTGCATTGGGCAAAACCCTGATGGGGCTACATTTCAAAAATCCTGTGGGACTGGCTGCCGGTCTTGATAAAAACGCAGAAGTAGTGGATGAAATGGCTGCGCTCGGTTTTGGTTTTGTAGAAATCGGCACCGTTACGCCCCGCCCCCAACCCGGTAACGACAAACCGCGGCTATTCCGCCTCACACGCGATGAAGCCCTCATCAATCGCATGGGCTTTAATAACATCGGAGCAGACGCTGCTGCCGCCCGTCTCAAACATCGCAAGACCGACATCATAGTAGGCGCCAACATCGGTAAAAATAAAACCACGCCTAACGCAGAGGCCGTGCGCGACTACACATATTGCTTTAAAACACTATATGATTATGCCGATTATTTTGTGGTGAATGTCAGTTCACCCAATACACCCGGCCTGCGCGAACTGCAGGATAAAGATGCACTCCGATTGATTTTACATGCCTTGCAGGAGATTAACCACAGCAAGCCCTCCCCCAAACCCATCCTGCTGAAAATTTCGCCCGACCTCACTCCCGAGCAAGTGCGCGAAGTGACGGGCGTGGTTAATCAATGCGGCATTCAGGGGATTGTAGCCACCAACACCACTATCGAACGCCACGGGTTGAGTTGCTCCGATGAAGAGTTGCGCGCAATTGGCGAAGGCGGGCTGAGCGGAAAACCGCTTACCTCGCGAAGCACCCAAGTGATAGCACAAGCGCGCCGTGAGTTACCCGATGGCAGTGTTATAGTGGGTGTAGGCGGTATTATGGCTGCTGCCGATGCTATGGAAAAGCTGAGCGCCGGAGCCGACCTGATACAATTATACACCGGATTTGTATATCACGGGCCTCATCTGATTCAGCAAATTGCTGAAAAATTACTTGAATACAAAGAGTGATGTTTCGGTAGTCATGTTGTACCACGCTGCGCAGCGTTTTTGTTGTAATCACTCATTCACCGGCAACGCTTATTTTGAAAAATCGGAAACTGCGGTATATTTGCTGCCCTTTAGCGAGGTAAACACTCACGGGCTTTTACCTCTTAGAGGATAACCCAGGAACGGTAGTTCAGCCGGTTAGAATGCTGCCCTGTCACGGCAGAGGTCGCGGGTTCGAGTCCCGTCCGTTCCGCCACACAAGATTACATCTGCACTACACAGCTCTGCTGTGGTTTAAATTTCAAATCGTTCCGCCGCCTCATAATGCGCTCACATTCCGTAGCGGTAAAATTTATGCCGCATATACACGTGAGCTCTACTTCTATCATCGTTACATTTCACTTTACACCCCCGTATAAACTAAATCAACCCATGCAACTTTACGTTGATGGTACAAAAAAATCGCGGGATAAACCCGCGACATACTTATTACGAAAAGATTAGAAATATTTAGTCAGTTACGTTTCTCCTGCCTGCGCCTCATTTTCTGTAGCTTCGGCTACTGGTTCGGGTTCCGGTTGTTGAGTTTTGCTTTTCACGCAGAGGGTTACATGGTTACTGCGTTTGCGGATGCGATACGCTCTGCCCTGCGGAGCCGGCAAGAAACGTTTCAGCGTCACACTTTGATTTACCTGTATTTCTGACACAAACAGGTTTTCATCGGCTGTAAGGCCTGATTTCTGTTCGTAGTTATTGATGGCGCTCTTGAGTAGCTTTTCAAGTTTTCGGGCTGCCTCCTGTTTACTGTATTTGAGAATATTCATGGCTTCGTACACACCTTTGCCACGAATGAGATCGGCTACCAGGCGCATTTTGCGCGTGCTGGTGGGATTATTGCGCAACACGGCAAAATACTTCTCTCTCCTAGCTTCTTTGAGGCGCTCTGCCATTTTTTCTTTACGTCTGGGCATACGGTACGTTTTAAATTGAACAGATGAGATGTGATTACTTTATCTTCTTGGATGAGTGACCTTTAAACTGGCGGGTGGGCGAGAATTCACCGAGGCGATGGCCAACCATGTTTTCGGTCACATACACGGGAATGAATTTATTTCCGTTGTGTACGGCAAAGGTATGTCCCACCATTTCGGGAATTATCATCGAGGCGCGGCTCCAGGTTTTGATAACACTCTTTTTACCGCCGGCGTTCATTTTCTCAATCTTCTTGAGAAGTTTGTAAGCAACGTAAGGACCTTTTTTGACGGAACGTGACATATTAATAATTCATTATATGTTTAACCATTACACATTATTCTGACTGGCTTTGGCGCCTTTCCTGCGCTGCACAATAAACTTAGATGTGGGCTTTTTGGGGCTGCGGGTCTTTTTGCCTTTGGCTTTTAGACCTTTGCGCGAGCGCGGATGCCCTCCCGATGCGCGCCCTTCGCCACCGCCCATCGGATGGTCTATGGGGTTCATGGCAACGGCGCGGGTGCGCGGTCTGCGACCCAGCCAACGCATGCGGCCGGCTTTGCCGTAGCTGATTTGATTGTGCTCCTCGTTGGAAACCGTCCCTATCGTAGCCATGCAGGTGAGCAGGATGCGGCGTATTTCTCCTGAGGGCAATTTCACAATGGCGTAGCGGTCCTCTTTTGACATGATCTGCGCGCTGGTACCTGCGCTGCGCACAATAGCCGCCCCGCGTCCGGGGTACAATTCAATGTTATGAATAATCATCCCGATAGGAATATGCCCAATGGGCATGGCGTTGCCAACCTCCGGAGCAATGGCATTTTTGCTACTCATGATTTTGGCACCCACCGCCAGACCATTGGGAGCAATAATATAACGTTTTTCACCATCGGTGTACTGCACCAGAGCAATGAATGCCGTACGGATAGGGTCGTACTCAATGGTGAGCACGGTGGCCTCTACATCAAATTTATCGCGCTTGAAATCAATGATACGGTAGCGTTTTTTGTGTCCTCCCCCGCGATAGCGCATCGTCATTGCGCCCTGGCTGTTGCGCCCGCCGGTTTTTTTGTAGGGAGCTAATAAACTCTTTTCGGGTTTGTTGGTGGTGATTTCCGAAAAGTTGAGCAGTCGCGTAAAACGCATGCTCGGTGTAGTGGGTCTGTACTGTTTAATTCCCATGTGTTAGGTTCCCTGTTTTTCTTATCAGTGGTCGGGTCATCCACTTTAGTTATACCATAAATTTACAATGCCGAGCCGACTTACACACTGCCGTAAAAGTCAATGCTCTCGCCTTTTTGTAGTGTTACGTATGCCTTTTTGTAGGCAGATTTTACACCCGCTGCAATACCGCGTTTTGTGTAACGTACCTTGGCTTTGCCCGGGTTAACTGTAGTGTTTACAGCTTCTACGTTTACGTTGTAAGTTGCCTCTACGGCCTTTTTTATTTCAATTTTATTGGCATCGCGGCTAACACGGAAAACGTAGGTTTTCTTTTTCGTATCGGGTACCTCGGCTTTGCGGGTGGCTTTTTCGGTAATAACCGGCTTTATCAATATTTTCGACATGGCGCGTAACGGGTTTTAGTTTTCAGAAAAGTGTTGTACAATGGCCTTTACGGCATTTTCGCTGAGCACCAGCTTTTTGCAGTTCATAATATCAAATATGTGCAGTTGCGCAGGGCGTGTGAGTTGCACCGTGGGTATGTTGCGTGCCGATAGGGCGGTGTTGTTATCAATATTATCCAGTACAAATGTTGCCTTGGTACCGGTAAGTTTCAGGTTTTTGAGGATGGATGAGAAATCTTTGGTTTTAGGTGCAGAGAGGTTGAAATCCTCAATTACGATGATGTTGTTATACTTAGCTTTGTAGGTGAGGGCACTCTTTTTGGCGAGGTCTTTGACCTTTTTGTTGACTTTAAGGATGTATTTGTGCGGTTTAGGGCCAAACACTCTGCCACCGCCACGCACGAGGGGGCTTTTTAAGTCACCGCGGCGGGCGCCGCCGGTGCCTTTTTGCCGGAATGCCTTTTTGGTAGTGCGGGCTATTTCGCTGCGCTCTTTGGACTTGTGTGTGCCCTGCCGCTGGGCGGCCTGATAGCTCTTGACCGTAAGGTAAACCGCATGGTCGTTGGGCTCAATACCGAAAACAGATGCAGGCAGGGTGATTTCGCGCCCCGTTTCCTGCCCGTCTTTGTTGTAAACTTTCACATTCATAACCCGTGTTTTTGGGTGGGTAGTACCCCGCTTTTCAAAAAGGGAGCGCAAAAATAATTCAATTCACCAGAGTTCCAAATTGTGTACTTTGCTTTGGTCAATTACCCGTAGTTATTCAATTTTTACGATTAACCGGCGCTTTGTAGTTGGTGGTATCCCGGAAAAATGCTTTTTGAAGTGGTTTTTAGCAATCATAATGCTTTATTGAGGCAGAATAATTGGAGTTGTACGCTTGCCGAATCATGAGGCACAAAGCAGCCGTAGGCGGTGTTACCGCCAATAGGTATGCTTTGCTCCGTGCGGACGCTGCCGGAGAGAGTAATCGTATATTGCTCCGGCTGTTACTTTGTTTCGTACTTGCCGGAAACCGAAAGCAGGGTTTCAATTTTTTCGACACGTGTTTTCAGTGCAGCGTTTTCGGCTTTCAGCTTCCGGTTTTCTTCATGGAGTTCCTGCACGGCTTTCACTAAGGGCACCACAAACTCGGCATAGCGCAGCCCGTAGAATGAGTGTTCGTTTTGCGGCTTGTCTACACCGGAAAAGTCAAAGCCCACTTCCTGAGCGGCTTGCTCCACTTCCTGAGCTATGAAGCCGGTATAGAGGATTTTTTCTTTTTCTGCTCGTGCCTTGCGGTCAAGCTCTAAGGTAGTGGCATCGGGTTCCGGTTGTTCGCGGCCCTCAACTTTGGGTCGAAACTCGCCTTCACCCAAAAAGCGGGCGATTCCGGTTACATCAAGATGATAAGTAACGGGGCGCAGCTTGGTGATGAACTTTAGGCCAGGAACGTTTTCCTGCACATCTTTCTTGTAGCGTGCATCACTAACGTTGGTCCAGCCGGTAAAGCCGCCTATGCTGGTCACTGAGCTATTTCCCACCCTAACCTGGTTACTGGCAGTAATGATACTATAATAGCCCAATGCTGTACTATTGGTGAAGTCTGTAGTAACAGTTTGATCCGCATTATAGCCAAAGAAGCTGCAAAAAGTGTTGTTATCATTGTTTCTACCGGAGAAAAACCCAACAGCTGTATTGCCTTCGCCGGATGTATTCGCACGCAAGGCGTCTAGTCCTACAGCCGTGTTCCATAAGCCGGAAGTATTGGAATATAAGGCTTCATATCCTACCGCGGTGTTATAAGAGCCAGTGGTGTTGGCAAAAAGGGCTTTTGACCCAAAAGCTGAATTATTTGTAGCGTGGGAATTTAAAGTAGCTCCAATTTGATTGTTAAACAATGCTGAATCCCCAACGGCTACCAGATTGGAGCGGGTTGTGTTTGAATAAAGGGCCCTTGTACCTATTGCAACATTGCTGTAACCTATCGTATTGGAATAAAGGGCTCTGTAGCCCAGGGCAGTATTATCGGAACCTGTAGTGTTCTGATTGAGGGCATCGTATCCGCTAGCAGTGTTGTTATTGCCCGAAGTGTTGGCAAATAAAGCAAAAGCGCCACTGGCAGTGTTGGCAACACCCGTGGTGTTGGAGCGAAAAGCATGATATCCAACTCCCACATTAACATTGTTAGTGCCATCATCACTGTTTCCTGCCTGATAACCAAGAAAGGTACTGGCATCACCGGGCAGACCGATTCGTCCGGCTTTTTGGTTGTTGGCTCTGAAGGTGAGGGGCTGGTTGTCGGTGGTACCGATAAAGTGAGATGCGGGGTTAGTGCCGGTATTGCCGGTAATTTTCCATGCGTTGTCCAGTATAGGGGCGAGGTTAACAGTGTTTCCGCCTGTACCACTGATAGAAAGGTTGGTGCCGCTAAGGGAGAGGGTCTGTATTTCGTTGGTAGTACTGGCATCTACAGCACTGATGGTGGTGCCACTGATATTAATACCTGACCCTGCGGTGTAGGTACCAGCCGGACCTGTAGCACCCGTGGGGCCTGTAGGACCTTGCGAACCCGCTGGGCCTTGCGGGCCAGCAGGACCTTGAGCGCCTATGGGACCAGTAGCGCCTGTTGGACCCTGCGGGCCGGTGGGTCCGGTAGGACCTGTTGCCCCTCCTCCTGCGCCTGTCGGCCCTGTTGCGCCTGTGGGACCTGTAGGACCCTGCGGGCCAGTGGGTCCGGTGGGACCTTGAGTGCCGGCATTGCCTGCCTGTGCCGCATAAAAGGCATACGGCACACTCATCAATTC
>JANWXI010000071.1 GCA_025057415.1 Chitinophagales bacterium | reverse complement strand
GGGAGCGACAGCGTACCCCGTAGCAAGCCCGACCCCGCTGCCTTGCATCGCTTGGCAGCGGGGGCACCCCATAATAACAACTGAAGTGAACGTTTAGTTGTTCGCGCTACAACTTAACTAACCCATACTTTTCGGAGAGTGTTGCTGAAAAGGAAACATCGCGGCGCCTGAACCTGTGTTATTGATTTTAGCGCCTGATTGTTGGTTTGTACTCCTACGGGCATAATACGCCTTTGATAATACGTTTTTTTAACTATTTAAGTATGTATGCGGCAACTTTATTTTTGTAAAATTATTTTTGCGCAACCCTGGCGCTTTGTTCATTCATCTAATTATAAAACTGCCCAAGGCGGCAAAACCAAATAAAACAGTTTTTAACCCATAAAATTAAAGTCAATGATGACGGAAACATCCCTCTCAAGAGCCGAGTATCTGATGGAACTGGAAGAGCGCCACGGCGCACATAATTATCACCCCCTGCCGGTGGTGTTGGAGCGCGGCAGAGGCGTATATGTGTGGGATGTGGAAGGAAAGCGCTATTACGATTTTCTTTCTGCTTACAGTGCAGTAAATCAGGGGCACTGCCACCCGCTCATTATTGATGTACTGAAAAAGCAGGCAGAAAAACTTACCCTCACATCCCGTGCTTTCTATAACTCTGTGTTGGGAGAGTATGAGCGTTACATTACGGCATACTTCGGCTATGATAAGGTACTGCCGATGAACACCGGCGTAGAAGCCGTGGAAACTGCCGTAAAGTTAGCGCGCCGTTGGGGATATGTAGTGAAAGGAATTAAGGAGAATGCAGCCAAAGTGATAGTGCCTGAAAACAATTTTCATGGCCGCACTCTTCTTGCCATTTCTGCCAGCACTGATCCCGGCAGCTACGGTGGGTTTGGTCCTTACGTTCCAAACTTTATCAAAATACCCTACAACGACCTGAGCGCTTTAGCCAAGGCGCTTGAAGACAAAGATGTATGTGGTTTTCTGGTTGAACCCATTCAAGGCGAAGCCGGTGTAGTGGTACCTGATGAGGGGTATCTGGCAAAAGCCAAATACCTGTGTGAAAAAGCTAATGTGCTTTTTATTGGTGATGAAATACAGACAGGACTCGGGCGCACCGGCAAAATGCTTGCCTGCGAATGGGAAGAAGTTCGGCCCGACATCCTGATACTCGGTAAAGCGCTGAGCGGCGGAACCCTGCCGGTGAGTGCAGTGCTTGCCGATGATGAGATAATGCTTACCATCAAACCGGGCGAACACGGCTCTACCTACGGTGGAAACCCACTGGCTTGTAAAGTTGCGATAGCTGCCCTGCAGGTACTCAAAGATGAAAACATGATTTACAACGCTCACTATCTGGGGCAGTATCTCCGCAACGAACTGCAAAAAATCAAATCACCGCTTATACGCCAGATACGCGGCAAGGGATTACTTAATGCCATTGTGCTGAACACCGATAAAAAAGACACCGGTTGGAACCTATGCCTGCGGTTTGCGGCAAATGGTCTGTTAGCAAAACCCACACACGATTATATAATCCGGCTGGCACCACCGCTGTGTATTACTAAGGAGCAGATAGACGAATGTGTACACATCATTCGTCAAAGCTTCCGTGAGTTCAAAGAGTAATTCCCTGGGCAGTAGTGTTGCTACTCCTCTTTGTATATTGTGCGTGCCAGATGCCGCGCTGCCTCTAAGTCCTCGGGGGTATCTACGGATATGCTTTCACCCTCAGTAAGTACACAGCGTATAGGGTAGCCGTGGTATAACCATCGTAACTGCTCTAACTTTTCGCTTATTTCCAAGTCAGTAGGAGTTAAGGTTACAATTTTATGCAACACCGCACTGCGGTAAGCATACAGCCCGATGTGTTTGTAAACCTGGTAATCACCGTTCAGCAGAGCGTTGTTAACATGTCGTGAGAAGGTGACAGCGAAAAATTGTTTATTGACGTAAGCTTTGACCCGCGAGGCACTTTGTTTTTCATCTTCGTTGTGAAACGGGCGCACCAAAGTGGCAATGAGCACTTCAGGTTCTTTAAACGCATCTACGAGCAGCGTAATCTGGTTTGGGTCTATAAAGGGTTCATCGCCCTGAATATTTACTACGATACATTCTTCTTTTTCAAATAACCTTTTAGCCGCTTCTGCACAGCGCTCGGTGCCGTTTTGATGACGGGAAGAGGTCATCAAAACATTTCCGCCAAAATGTTTTATTTCATTGAATATCTGTTCATTATCGGTGGCTACTACAACTTTTTCCAGAGCCGTACACTTCGTGGCGCGCTCATACACCCGCCTTATCATGGTCTTACCGGCAATGTCTGCCAAAGGTTTGCCGGGCAAACGGGTGCTGTCGTAGCGGGCGGGTATAATACCAACAGCTTTCATCAGGGCAGTGTTTTGTTTTGGCGAATACGGGTGCTGTACTGTTGTATGAATGCTCTTGCGTTTAATTCCATGCGCCTGCGCACTTCGGGCAATTGGTTTGTGAGGTTGCGCGTTAAGCCCGGGTCGGTTTTGAATTCATATAAACCTATAGCCCGGTTGCCATCATATTGCAGCAGATAGTCACCTTCAAACACCTGAAACATACCACTGAACCACACCACCACGGGCCGCCTTGATGCAGAAAAGATACTGCTACCAAAAGCAACTATTGTATCGCGAACTCCAAGGTAGTGCAGCACAGTGGGGAAAATGTCAGTGTGTTGGGTAACCTCTTCATACGTGCCTCGCAGGGACGAGTCGGGGGTAAAGAACACCAGCGGCACAGCAAAAAAACCTTGCGGGTTGTAGTACATATCAGGATAAGCCGACTGGGTAGCGGCATGGTCTGCCGTGATGATGAAGAGTGTATTTTTATACCAGGGCATCTTGCCGGCGGTTTCAAAAAAACGTTTGAGCGCGTAATCGGTGTAACCGATACTCTCGTGTATGGCGAGCGTTCCTTTCGGGAAACGCCCCGCATATCGCTCAGGTATTCTAAAAGGGTGATGTGAGGTGGCTGTGAAAACCACGCTGAGGAAAGGTTCTTTTTTCCGGTTTAGCGATGCTGCAAAATACTGCAGGTACTCCTCATCCCATATAGCCCATGTTCCATCGTAGTGCGCCGGGTTGGGGTAATCGTCTTTACTGTATGTTTCGTCAAAGCCGGCTGTGCGGCAAAAAGCCGCAAAGTTCATGGTAGTGGCGTGCCCTCCGTGATAAAAGGACGTGTGGTAGCCGTACTTCTTTAAAACATTGGCAATGCTGTTAATGTGGTTGTTGGCATAGGGCGTAAGGGTATATGCCTCATAGCCCGAAGGGATTGAGGCAATTACGGAGGGCAGCGCCTCAATACTGCGTTTGCCGTTGCTGTACGCATACCGGCAGTTGAGCGAATTGCTTATTAACGTATCCATGAACGGCATGTAACCTGTAAAACCGGGCAGGCGCTGGTGATACGATGCCACAAATTCACGGCTCATGCTCTCAACTAAAATAATCACTACATTTTTAAATCGGGGCTTTGCCGCTTCATACGCCTGAACGGGTTGATAGTAAACAGCGGCATCGCTCAAGCTTTTAAAGTAATTTACCGGGGGGAACGCAACACTACCTATGGTGCTGAGCATACAAAACGGCGTGTTCAATACAATGGCGCTATGCTGCGGATGTTTTACAAACAGGGATGCCTGCGTTATTCCTGCCGGCCTTCCGCCAAAGGAGTAATTGCCTCTGGCAGCTCCTAACCAAAGCAATGCAAACACAGGGATAATCGCAATCTCTTTCCACGTGGGCATGCTTTGCCGGTTCGCAGGCGGGTATCGTACCAGTCGGTAGGTAATTATCAACGCTATAAACATCAGCACGGTAAAAAGCGAGACAGGCAAAAACGAGCGTACAAAGTCGCCCGTTTGAGCCAACAAGCGGCTTTCTTCACCAAACTCCTTAAAAAACACCCAGGTAGTGCGTTTAAGAGTAAAAGGGTAATACCCGGCATCGGCCATATTAAAGAGTATGCCCGCCAGGTGCGGCAGCAACCATACCGCCCCGCCTGTTAACCTGTACCATTTTTTTTCACGCAGGGGCGAGGGTATGAGGTACATTGCATAGTAACCGGCGCTCAGGTAAGCAATGGCTGACAGGTCAAACCGTACGCCATGCAGGAAAATCATCGGCAAATCCGAAAATTCCAGCTCCTGAAACATACGGTGGTTCATCACAAAAAAAATACAGCGCATTACCTGGTAGAGCAATACCAGCCAGAGCGTGCGCTTCAAAAGCATCAAGGAATAGCGAAAGTGAAGCACCGGGCGCTAAGGTAACACGATGTGCCGTACTACCGGTTGTGTTATATTTTTACGCTGATTTTAAAGCGGGTAAGGCATCTGTGAATTATCGTTTTGTGCATACATCTAACGCAGCATGTCATTCGCAGTGTAATTGCTGATAAGGTTACAGTTGTTAGCAACTAACCGTTAGCGCAAGCGCAAAGCAAACAAAACACCCGGGTTTCAGGATAATGTTCCTGACATGATAATAACGGAGATGTGCCGGGCATTCGAATCTGCAGGGTTGGCATGATAGAATATGCCATTCGTAAAAAAATATTTTGAGACAGGTGCACAAAATCACTTAAAAGTACCAAATACTGCCGAGGTTAGTTTTTAGCATTTGTGTGTGTATTATCAATTGTGTTTTGATACATAAATGGAAATCACTGCGCGGTAATTAATTTCATAATTCAGGTATTATGGGGTGCCCCCGCTGCTGCGCTGCGCGCGGCTGCGCACAGCAACGGGGTCGGGCTTGCTACGGGGTACGCTTTCGCTTCCGCCGCGCCCGTGAGATGATTATTTTCAAAGGCACGGGCGCGGCCGCGTCGCTTCGCTTGCGCCCGGCGCATCCCTCCCCCGATCGGATAGGAATGTTGAGGAGAAAATTCATCTGACTGCTGTTTTTGGTCACAATAGTTCTCTGCGCTCCTGCGCCGCAGGCGCGCAGATATGGTATATGAAATAAATTCAGCAAATAACCCTTGGGTCGCACGCCTGTGGCGTGCGACCCGAACACAAGCACATTCCAATAAGCTCTTAACCGCTAACTTTTGTAATAGCACTTCGTTAAACTCATATCACTAAAATTCTTTATAAACAATCAGCAAGAATGTAAATTTCACTAGGGTAACTTAGCTGCTAATAAAAAAATAGTAACAGGTACATACTATTAAAGCAAAACGTGCGTATATTGCAAAATGAAAAATACTCATTATGCGTATCGCAATTATCGCAGCCGCATCCTTCATGATTTCGCTATGGCTCTCATCCTGTAACTCCCGCAACAAGGTAAACCTGCTTGCCACAAATGCCACCGGTGAGGTTCCTGTTTTGGGGAATTTGAATTTTACATTTGATAAAAACCTGGCGCCCGATTCGCTGCTTAATGAATGGGATGCTACGCAGTATGTAAAGTTTGACCCGCCCATAGAGGGCAGTTTCCGGTGGGAAAACCCCAATCAACTTGTTTTTTCTCCACAGCACGAACTGAAACCCGCCACCGTATATACAGCCCGGATTACTTCCGAAATATTGAAGTATTCCCAAAAATTATCATTAGGCAACTGCCCCATACAAAAATTTAATACTGCCCCGCTCAAATTAGAACAGGCAGTGGTGTATTGGAACCTGAACGATGGACAATTAGGAAATGCCTTTCCGCAGGTTGATTTGTATTTCAATTACAATGTATCGCCCGAAGAGCTTAAGTCACACCTGAAGGTTTCAGCATCAGGGCAATCGAGCGCTCTAAGCTTTTTGTCAAACACGCCCGACAAAAAAATATCTCTCTCCATTGTTGGCTTAAAACCGGAAGATAAAGATGTGCCTGTAAGCATTCAGATAACCAAAGGCATGAAACCCGTAGCCGGCAACACAGCCACCGCCTCAGTTTTGGAAACCAACGCATTGCTGGCTTCGCCTTTTAACCTTTCTATCCTGAATACGGAAGCGGACCACGATGGCGCTACGGGTAGCATTAGGGTTTATTGCAGTCAGTCGCCTGTTGAAAACATTTTGTCGTCATATTTAACAATAAACCCTGCAGTCAAATATCGCGTCAGAGCTACAACGGAGGGTTTTATGATTACCTCTGATGATTTTGAACTGAACCGTGAGTACACCCTTACTATCAAAAAAGGACTTAAGGGTAAGTTGGGCGGCACTCTGGCGAATGAATACGAAACCTCCCTGGGCTTCGGTTCTGTTGAGCCAACTATTGCCTTTGCAAACCAAAAGGCAGTTTACCTGGGCAGCAAGGGTGCCCGTAACATTGAGTTGCGCATTTTTAATGTACCCAAAATACGGGTTATCATCTCAAAAATTTATGAAAACAACCTCGTGCACTCCAAACGTTACTATTACGAACCCAGAGATTACCACGGAGAAGAGGAAGATTATTATGATTACGATAGCTACGAGACATCTCAACTGGGTGATGTCATATACAATCAGGAGTACGAAACGAAAAACCTGCCGCGGTACGGTAGCAACCGGCTGATACGCTTTAATTTTGAAGATAAACTGCGAAATTTTAAAGGCATCTACCACATCCGCGTTCAAAGTTCATCGCAATACTGGCTGAGCGATTCGCGGTATATTTCCCTTAGCGACATCGGTCTCATCGCTCGCTTATCATCCGATAAACTCTATGTATTTGCTAATTCTATTGCCACGGCAGAGCCGATGGGTAGCGTTACGGTGAACTTGATAGCTAAAAACAACCAGCAGCTTGCCACGGGCAAAACCGGCAGCGATGGAGTGGCAATTCTCGACTTGCCTAAGACGCAATACAGCGGATTTAAAGGAGCTTTGATAACCGCCTCGTCAGGCAATGATTTTAATTACATGCACCTGCGGAGTTCTGAGGTCAATATTTCCCGCTTTGAAACCGGCGGTAAACGCAGTAATCTCAGTGCGCTGGATTGTTTTATTTACGGTGATCGCGAACTATACCGCCCGGGCGAAAAAATTAACCTGAACGTTATCGTACGCGAGAAAAATTGGAATACGCCGGGCGAAATTCCTCTTAAAATGAAATTGTTGCTGCCCAATGGGCGAGAGTTAAAAACCATCAGGAAAGTCACGAACAGTCAGGGCAGCGCAGAAGTACAATTTGACCTTGCCTCTTCATCTATCACAGGAGCATATACCCTTCAGGTCCTCTCGGGTAGCGATGTACTAATCGGAAGCAAAAATGTATGGGTAGAGGAATTTATGCCCGACCGTATTAAAGTGGAAGCCGAGGCAGACAAAGCTATGCTCAAACCGGGCGAAACCACGAATCTCCAAATCAGGGCTACTAACTTTTTTGGTCCCCCAGCCGCAAACCGCAACTATCAGTTAGAAATTCAACTCGCCCGAAAACCTTTTACACCTGCCAGATATTTGCACTACAACTTTACGCTTTCAGGCAAAGAAACCTATTTTGAAAATATTGTTCGCGAAGGAAAAACCAACGAGGAGGGCAAAGCTACCGAGAGCTATACCGTGCCCGAACAATACAGAGATATGGGGATTATCAAAGCCACCTTTTTTACCACAGTGTTTGATGAAAACGGACGTCCCGTAAATCGCGCCGTACAAACGGATGTACTCACCCAGGATGTATTTTACGGCATTGCAGCTCCGGAGCGCTATTGGCTGCCGGTGAACCAAACTGTAAAGTTACCCGTCATTGCACTGAACAGGGCTGAGGCAGTGCTGCAAAATCAAACGGCGCAGGTACAGGTAATGCGCCTTGATTACCGAACGGTACTCAGTCGCTACGGTGAGTATTTCCGATACGAAAGTCAGCCCGACTTTAAAACCATCCTGAATCAGCAAATCAGCGTGAGTGGTGAAAACACCTTCTTTTCCTTTGTGCCGCGTGTGCCGGGCGAATACGAAGTGCGTATCATGCGACCGGGCGCACCAACCTACACATCCTGTAAATTTTATTGTTACGGTGGTTACGGTCATCAGGCAAGCTTTGCCGTAAACAACGAGGGTCATATTGATATTGAGCCAGATAAAGGCGCGTACAAAACCGGTGAAAAAGTCCGCGTACTATTTAAAACACCCTTTGACGGGAAAATGCTCGTGACCGTTGAGTCAGATAAGGTAATGGAATACCGTTACCTTACTACAAACAACCGCACCGCTACGTATGAATTTACCACTTCGCAGCAACACTTGCCAAATGTTTATGTTACAGCTACCCTTTTCAAACCGCACAAGGAGAGCGATATGCCGCTGGTAGTAGCGCACGGCTTTCAATCGCTGACTGTTGAAGAACCAGCGCGGAAGATGCCCGTAGAGATTTTAGCTGAAAAGCAGGTGAGGTCGCACACACACCAAAAAGTACGGGTGAAAGCCCCCGCAGGGTCTATGGTGACTCTTGCCGCTGTGGATGAAGGAATATTGCAGGTAACCGATTATAAAACACCTGACCCCCATGGTTACTTTTATGCCAAGCGCGCTTTGGAAGTAACTCCTTACGATATATATCCGTTGCTCTTTCCGGAGTTGCGCGGCAACGTAAGCAGTATAGCCGGTGATGGTTTTGATTTGAGTAAACGCACCAATCCTCTGCAAAACAACCGTGTGAAACTGGTGAGCTACTGGAGTGGTGTGAGTGAAATCAATGCAAGCGGTGAAGCAGGTTTTGAGTTCGATATTCCTCAGTTCAGCGGAGAGTTACGACTGATGGCAGTGGCATACAAAGACAACTCCTTTGGTAGCGATGAGGAGCGTATGCGGGTATCTGACCCGGTAGTGGTGAGCACAGCGTTGCCGCGATTCATCAGTCCGGGCGATACAGTGCGTTTATTTATCACTGCCACCAATACTACCAAATCCAATACGCAGGCAAAAATTCAGATAAGCGCCTCGCCCGAGATTCGCGTAGTAGGCAGTGGCGCACAGAGTGTGTCGCTGCCGGCGGGCAACGAAGCACGCAGTGAATTTTTGCTTGTAGCTCAGCCCGCTCCCGGCCGGGCTAAAGTGACGGTGCGTCTGAATGCTGGCAGTGAATCTTACACAGACGAAACTGACATCACCATACGGCCTGCTGCCTCACTGGTAAAACTCACCGAAGCCGGTTCTATAGAGGCAGGCAAAAGCAAGCAGTTAACCACTTCAGAAAAATTTTATCCCGGCAGCGAGGACTACTACCTGATAGTTGCAAAAAATCCTTTGTTGGGC
The DNA here is from genome assembly GCA_025057415.1 of Chitinophagales bacterium. Classification (GTDB taxonomy): domain Bacteria; phylum Bacteroidota; class Bacteroidia; order Chitinophagales; family LD1; genus Bog-950. The sequence goes on along the minus strand of JANWXI010000071.1, from coordinate 7,289 downwards.
TTGGGAAAAGAAATCTACCACCTCATCAACTATCCTTACGGATGTACTGAGCAGGTAGTGAGCGCAGCATTTCCGCAGTTGTATGCTGCCGATATAGCCGACCTGATGCGTGCGGAATCGGGCATAAAACAAAATGCCAATTATCACGTGATGGAAGCAATACGCCAAATCAAAACGCGACAGTTGTACAACGGCGGCATTACCTTGTGGGAACATGGCGGCAGCGAAAACTGGTGGGCAAGCGTATATGCTGCGCACTTCCTGCACGAGGCGCGCAAGGCGGGTTTTGATGTAGATAAAAACCTTACCGACCAACTGCACGCGTATCTGATAGCAAAGCTCAAAAACCGCGAAACACACTTATACTATTACAATCGCGGCCAACAGCGGAAAATAGCGCCGCGCGAAGTCATTTACTCTCTCTACGTATTGGCGCTAACGGGCAACCCGCAAACAAGCGCTATGAATTATTACAAACAAAACTTAGAGCAATTAGCTCCCGATAGCCGGTATATGCTCAGCGCTGCCTTTGCTTTGGCAGGCGACAAAGCTTCTTTCAATGCTCTACTGCCTGCTGCATTTGGCAACGAGCGTTCTGACAGAGAAACCGGCGGTTCATTCAGCAGTCCGGTGCGCGATGAGGCATTAGCGCTTAGCGCTATTTTAGAAGCAGAGCCGGGGCACCCGCAAGTAGGGGTTATGGCTCGCCATCTTTCAGAAGAACTTCAAAAGAACGAATGGCTCAGTACACAAGACCGTGCGTTTAGTTTTGTGGCGCTGGGCAAGCTGGCTCGTCATGCAGCCCAAAGTCAGGTAACGGCCACCATTAAGGTGAACGGCAAAACCATTTCACAGAATGATGGCAGTTTGGTAAAACTATCATCCAAACAACTCGGTGGTAACAAAGTAGAAATAAGCGTAACGGGGAATGGCAAACTCTACTACTTCTGGCAGGCAGAGGGAATACCTGCTGATGGAAAAGTAAGAGAAGAAGATAGCTACATCAAAGTCCGCAAAAGATTTTTTGACCGCAATGGTAATATCATTACAGGCAATACATTCAAACAAAACGATTTGATAATCGTAGGCATCACGCTCGAAAACGCTTACTCCCGTACTGTTGATAATATTGTTATCACTGACATGCTACCTGCCGGATTTGAGGTAGAGAACCCGCGTACTTCGCAGATACCCGGTATGAACTGGATTAAAAACGAAAGCAGTTATGAGCATCTCGATTTGCGCGATGATCGTATTCATATTTTTACATCGGCAGGTCCGCAAGTGAAAAACTACTATTACGCAGTCAGGGCAGTTACCCCCGGCGCTTACACAATGGGGCCGGTGATGGCTGATGCCATGTACGACGGGTCATACCATTCATATCACGGCGCAGGGACAGTGAGAGTGCTGCCCCGGTAACAGCCATTCAGCGAGCTTGAGCCATCCGAAAGAGAAAACGTTTAATCTCCAACTTTTTTCAGGCGAACAAAAAACGTAGTTCCTTTGTCCACCTCGCTCTCAAACCATATACTCCCCCCGGCACCGTCTATAATTTGTTTTACGATAGCTAAACCCAATCCTGTTCCGGACGATTTGGTGGTGAAGTTGGGAACAAACACGCGGTCGTAATTTTCTGGTTTTATACCACAACCGTTGTCTTTTACGCTAACGGTTATCCAACCGCTCTCTTCAGTTACTTTCACGTCAATATACCCGTTCCTTCCCTCCGGAATACTCTGTATGCCGTTCTTCACCAGATTATTGAAAACGCTGAGCAGTTGATTTTTATCGGCAAATACATTGGCAGCTACTGTGTTAGTTTCAAAACTCATTTGCACACGTTGTTCGTTGCCGAATAGCTCTACTACCGATTTGAGCAGTTCGTTCAGATTGATGATTTCATTTTCAGCTTTGGGCATTTTGGCAAATGAGGAAAACGCTGTGGCGATACTACTGAGATTTTCAATTTGCTCATCCAGAGTTTTTGTGACCCGCTTGGCAAGTTGGTCAATGTTAGGAGCGCCTTCATCAATGGCGCGCTGCAAATACTGTATGCTCAGCTTCATGGGTGTGAGCGGATTTTTAATTTCGTGGGCAATCTGTTTGGCCATTTCGCGCCAGGCGCTTTCGCGTTCGCTCTTTGCTAACTTTTGTGCGCTTTGTTCCAGTTCATTTATCATTTTGTTGTATTCACCTACTAACACACCAATTTCGTCTTTGCTGTTCCATTCAATGGGTTCGTTGCGTTTATTGAGGTTGAGGATGCGCAGCTTTTCGCTGATGATGGTCAGCGGGCGCGTAATGGAGTTAGATATAAAATATGCCGTAGCAGCAGCACATAACAGCAAAAACACATATACGTTCATGAGTGCAATCAGGAAAGATGATACTTCTTCGTTGATGTCGCGGGTGCGTTCAAAGTAGGGGATACCCAGGTATGCGATTGTTTCTCCGTGTGTACTGCGCACAGGTGAGTACGTTGCTAAATAGCGAAGTTTACCTATTTGCTCCTGTTGTGTGTATTGTGGTGTACCTTTTGTTTTGAGGTGTTGATACGCCACAGGGTGCATCAGCTTACTTACAATACCCTTGTCGTATATAGAGGGCTGTGAGCTGACTACCAGCCGGCCTTGCGTATCAAACAAGTTTATGTCAATGTCGTTGATATCAGCCAGGCGTGCCACTTCATAACTGAGGGTGTTGTTGCCCTCAGCGCTGTGAAGATTGTGTGGTGTGATGATGTTTTGTTGAATGTAGTATTCCAGAGAGGCATGAATGACTTTTTCTTTTCGGTTGAGGCGGTCCGAGTAAAAATTTTCGTACTGCTGTGCAAAAAAGCGAATGGTAGTCAAGCCAATTACGATAAAGGATACTACTATCATAAACAGCATGCTGTAGTTAATGCGTGTACGGAAGGAGAGTTTAAAGTCATCCAGTAATTCTACATCTGTATGGCGGTTAGTGAGTAGTCGTTTAATGAGCAGAGAGAGCAGTACCATAATAAACAAAAAGGAAAACATGTAGCTGAATGTAGCTATGGGTTCAAAGAACGGTTCGCGCTCCACGCTTACGATTACCCGTTTACCATTCGGATACCGTGCTATACCGTGTTCCCATTTCCACTCTTCGATGAATACATGCTCCTTGGTGCCGAAATTATACTTAGGGTTCCAGTAGTAGGTGTAAGGATACTCCCCGTATTGTGCAATGAGTTTATCACCCTGGTAAATGGCGTAGCTGTAATTGAACTGATTTTCATTGGTGACAACATTACTGCCGAGTAAGAGTTCGGGATATACGTTTTGCCCGTAATAGGCCTTGGGGTAAAGTGTTACGGCAACGTAACCTTTGAGGATACTATCCTGATAGCAGGAAATAATGGAAAAATAGCGATAGTTTTGTGTAGTGTCGTTGATGTAGTATAGCGTATCAGATTGCCATTGCAGCAAATCCAAAGAGCGCGACAGGTCTGTGAGAGATAAGGAGTCAACGTTGCGTAGGGCGTGACCCTTAGGGTCATACATACGGTACTCAATATCGTATTTATTGTAGTATCCGCTGAAATACAGTGAGTTGATGCGGTCGGCAAGCTCACGCCTGCTGATGAACGGATTAGAAAAGTAATTACGAGCCAATACATCTTTAGCGATGTTTTGCGAAACATCTCTGAACAGATACTCTGCCACATAGTCGCGTTCTACCACCAGTTTATCGGCAAACCGCCTGCGGTGTTGTCGCTCTTTTTTCTCGTATAAGTTTTCAATTAAAAACGTACAAACCAACGAGTATGCTGCCACAAAGATTACAACATGGCGCAGGGCGAGGGCACGCTGACTACTCACATAGCGATACATCAACCCACTAAAGACGCCCAGCCAGATAGCCGTAAATACTGCAGAAATCCAAATTTCAAGAGTGAACGCCCAAACCAAGAATACAAACACCATCAACAAGATACTACGGAAAATGGTGCGCTTGTCAATTCCGTTTGCTATCAGCAGGCGGAACAAGTACACCGAAAGTTGAAAATGCGTAAGTGTTAAGATGGCGATGCACAATAAACCCAGTAAACTGTAACCGTCTAAGCTAAGTACATTGTAAACTTCAAAGGAGATAACGGAGTCAATTACCAGGGTTTTGAAAACCGACAAGATAATACCGGTAAGTATTAGTACAGCCCCGCAACAAATCAATAACAGCACGGGGCGCGGCAAACTCACCTGCGTGCCGGCGCGTAAGGTCAGGTAGCGGTTTACGGCAAAAAACATCAGGCAGTTAATCAGCAGGTCGCCCAGCGAGGGCGTGATGACCGATGAGGCATAATACTGCGGATCAAATAATGGAAGTTTTTTCAGTTCACCGGGTAAATTAAACCACAGCATCACGGCACGTATGGCAATGAAACCGATTAAGAGTGTCAACCACCCGGCTACCACACCATGACTTGCCGTGATTTTGTGTACGCCTAAATAGAGAAGATAAATGATAACAAGCCAAAAAATAATTTGTGCTATCAGCAACCACCAGTTAATGTATTGCGTTTGTTGCGCGCCAGATACGTACATGTAAAACAATGGTCGGTTATTGCGATCTGCAATTACCGTAGAGCCGGGGATTTTCTGGTCCGTTAGTTCAATGTTCTCGGGTACGCGAAAGCGGAAAGCAAAATTGTTTTGAAGAAATTTGTTTTGAACAGGATACGTGTATTTAACAGGCAGAGTGCCCACCCACACCGACTGGGTCTTCGGGTCAGAACGCCTGAAACATACATACCATCCGTTTTTTAGTTTCTGAAAACTTGTACCATCCTCCAAAAGGTTATGAGAGGGTAGTGCTTCATGGCTGCTCCAAAAAACAAGCGAGTCGCGAATGAAATGATAGAGATAGTAGGGCGTCTCTTCAGTTGTTGAAAAATCACTTTCGTAAAAATGCTCCTCGGCATTGTCTATTTCACGCTGTATTTTTTTAGTAACAGTAGTAAAGTCAGCCTCTCCGGGTCGAACAAGCATAATAATAATAGCCCCTGCCAGTAGAATAAACAACAGTGCGTTACGCGCCAACGAAAGCATAGGTATAGTTGCGATGCGGCGCAAGGTAGCAAATGACCCCTACACTGCCAACTATAAGCCGGCTTCTTTGGCTTTATTCCATAGTTCGTCCATTTCAGCCAGCGACATTTCGTGCAGTGATTTATGTAGTGCTGAGGTGCGCTCCTCAATAAATTTGAAGCGGCGGATGAATTTCAGGTTGGCTTTTTCGAGGGCTGCTTCCGGGTCTATCTTTAAAAAACGCGCGTAATTAACCAACACAAAAAGCAGGTCTCCGAATTCTTCCTGAATGTGTATTTCGTTTTTCTCAAGCACGGCTTGTCTGAACTCGTGCAATTCCTCTTCCACTTTATTCCAAACTTCTTCAGGGTAGTTCCATTCAAATTTTACCTGGGCGGCTTTGTCTTGTATGCGCACGGCTTTTATCAAGGCAGGTAAGCCGGCCGGCACGCCAGCCAACACACTGTTCTTCCCTTCCTTTAGCTTTAATTTTTCCCAATTTGCCTTAACCTCATCGGCATCATTAACTTTCAGGTTGCCGTAAATGTGCGGATGCCTCGCGATGAGTTTTTCGCATAACGTATCAATAATATCAGCAATATCAAATTCCCCTTTCTCCTCACCGATTCGTGCATAAAATACAATGTGTAGCAACAAGTCGCCCAGCTCTTCTTTAATGGAAATGGGGTTTTGTTGCAGGATAGCATCGCTGAGTTCGTACGTTTCTTCAATTGTAAGCGGGCGAAGGGTTTCGTTGGTTTGCTTCTTGTCCCAAGGGCACTGTTCGCGCAGTTCGTTCATGATGGTAAGGATGCGCTCAAAGGCGCGTAGTTTTTCAGCACGGTTATTCATGTGTTTTCTTTTGCTTACGAGTGGTAGTCAAATTTAATTCGTGTCCTCCTTTATCCTTTTTAGCTTTCAGATAGCGGGCATTATGTGGGTTGGGTTCGCAGGCAATAGGTACATTCTCTACTATCTCAAGTCCGTAGCCGATAAGCCCAACGCGCTTTTTGGGGTTGTTTGTCATAAGTTTCATTTTGGTAACACCCAGGTCGCGAAGTATTTGTGCGCCTACACCGTAGTCGCGTGCGTCCATGGGCAGTCCCAGCGCCAGATTTGCTTCGTAGGTATCGTAGCCGCGCTCCTGTAATTCATACGCTTTCAGTTTATTAAGTAAACCAATACCTCTGCCTTCCTGCTGCATGTAAAGTACAACACCCTTGCCGGCTTTTTCAATTTGCTTAAGTGAGGCGATAAGCTGTTCACCGCAGTCGCATCTAAGAGAGCCAATGATATCGCCAGTCAGGCACGAGGAGTGCACACGTACCAGTATCGGCTCATTTTTTTTCCATGTCCCTTTAATGATAGCCAGGTGCGGTTCACTGGCGCCTATCTGCGAATAGGCCCGCAGGCGAAAATGGCCATAGCGCGTGGGTAAGTCCACCTCCACCTCACGCCTGATTAAACTATCGTACTTCATGCGATATTCAATCAGGTCTTTGATGGAGATGATTTTAAGTTTATATTTTTTTGCTAACTTGAGTAATTCAGGCATGCGCGCCATGGTGCCATCTTCGTTCATGATTTCAACCAGCACCCCTGCCTCCTCAAAACCCGCCATGCGGGCGAGATCCACAGCAGCTTCGGTATGACCGGCGCGCCGCAGTACGCCCCCTGTTTTGGCACGCAGAGGGAACACATGCCCGGGGCGTGCAAAATCCGATGGTTTTGCATCAGGATTTATCAAATGCTGGATAGTTTTCGAGCGGTCGTGTGCCGAAATTCCCGTGGTGCAGCCGTAACCCAACAAATCTACCGAAACGGTAAATGCTGTTTCGTGGTTAGATGAATTTTTTTGAACCATCAACGGTAAATCTAACTTATCACATAGCTCACCGCTCAACGGCACACAAATCAAACCCCGCCCTACAGTCGCCATAAAATTGATAATTTCAGGCGTGGCATTACGTGCCGCAGTTACAAAGTCGCCCTCATTCTCACGGTCTTCATCATCCACCACAATGATGATGCGTCCTTTTTTGATTTCTTCGATAGCTTCGGGTATCGTATTCAACTCCGGCATACGGCTCACTTGTTATGTCGCTACAAACCAATGCAAACTTTCGGTAATATGAAAAGACATTCGCAATTATTTAAAAGAATTAAACTATGCAATCAACATTCCCTTAAAATTCCAAACAATATTGGGTGAGTATTATCAATTGTGCTTTACTTCAA
>JANWXI010000070.1 GCA_025057415.1 Chitinophagales bacterium | reverse complement strand
GTAGAGATATTTTTCCGGGAAATCAAACAGCTATTGCACATCCAGTCCTTCATCGGAACCTCCGAAAATGCCGTACTCATTCAAATCTGGACCGTTCTGATCACTATTCTTATCCTAAAAGCCCTCAAAGCCCTATCCAAATACAACTGGCATTTATCCAATCTAGTAGCGTTTATCCGATTAAATCTATTCATGAAGATTGAATTACAGCGTTGGATGGATAAACCCTTTGATGAGGCAAAACCTCCACCAGATGCAAATCTATCACAAGGGATACTTTTATAAATGGATATATTTGATAACGCAAAGCGTTGATTATAAGGATTTTTGAAACCTCATCAAAACGTTTAGGACACTATTGGTCACACGCCATTAATCTGTACGGTGTGGTACAATATTTGGTGTTGGTTTTCGTCAGGTAGTTTACCGGTCAATTCCCCGCAGTACGCATGAAGTATTTTTTGTATATGATATGCCTGGGCGCTGGTTTGTGGTTTCCGATACCGCACGCCGGTGCCTTTGGGCATCGGGATAGTTTGCTGGCTTACACCCGTTACGGGGTATTGTTGGGGGAAAGAGAGGACGGAGTATTGAGCTGGAAAGGAGTTCCCTACGCGCAGCCACCAGTAGGAGCATTGCGATACAGAGCGCCTCAGCCGCCCGAGCCGTGGAAAGGCATACGCGCTGCCACGCGATACAGCGCTATATGCCCGCAACCACACAGCCGTTTCAGCGTGGGGAAACACTCAAGCGAGGACTGCCTTTACTTGAATATCTGGTCACCCGCTGCGGATTGTGCCAAACGGCCTGTGATGGTATGGATACACGGCGGTGGCTTTATTGTCGGCTCGGGAGCTTCTGATTTATACCACGGCGCTAACCTTTCACGCAATGGCGATGTAGTGGTGGTCACCCTCAACTATCGGCTCGGGGTATTTGGCCTTTTGTATTTTGACTCCACCGATTCAGCCGCCTCTGAGTTTGAAAACAACCTGGCTATTCGCGACCAGCTTGCCGCCTTACAGTGGGTAAAAGAAAACATTGAAGCATTCGGAGGCGACCCGGACAACATCACCATCTTTGGCGAGTCGGCAGGGGGAACCAGTGTTGAAACGCTCCTCGCCTGCCCTGACGCAAAAGGATTGTTCCACAAGGCAATTGTGCAAAGCGGTCCGCCCACCATGCAATGGTCAAAAGATACGGCACTTGCCATTACTGATAAATTTTTGAGCATACTTGGACTATCGCGGACAAATGCCCGTATGCTGCTTACGTACTCTACAGATAGTTTATTGAGCGCACAAAAAAGGTTGTTGGAGTATATGGTTAAAGAAACTACCAACCGCGTATTTGCTCCTACGGTGGATGGCGAACTCATCCCTGCCGATGTTTACCAGCAAATAAGCAAAGGCGAGGTGTGCGGTATCCCGTTGATGATAGGTACTAACCTGAACGAAGCCACCATGTTCGTCAGAAAAAATTACCGGATCATGCCTGACAACTCTGAAGAACTTGACAAGGTTTTCATGCATCGTATTCATCCTGAAAAGAAACAACGCCTTGTAAAGGCCTATCGCCACTACCCGCGCAAGAGGGGTGTTCTCGACTTGCTAACCGACGCAGTGTTTCGCATTCCGGCTATACGTCTTGCTGAAAACCACAGCCGCTGCGCCCCCGTTTATATGTATCGTTTTGAATGGAACTCACTACCGCTCAGATTGACCGGTTTGCGTTCATTTCATGGGTTGGAGATACCTTTTGTATTCGGCAACTCATATCGGGGAAGAACAGGCAAGGTTATGCGATGGATCGCCACAAAGCAAACAGTGCGGATACTTACCACCCGTATGCAGGAATCGTGGATAAATTTTGCGCGATATGGTAATCCTAACAGCCCCGGCGGAAATGACTGGAAAACATACACGCCTGAGCACCGCGTTACCATGCTGTTTGATAAACACGCGAAAGTGGTAATTGACCCCGATGCAGAACAGCGCCAGGCATGGGAAGGAATAAAGTATTACTGATACATAGCTATGATAAAACCGTATGCAGCAAGCTGTAATAGGCAAGCCGTTGTCATGTTTTGCGTGCCTCTGCGGATAAACGGCTGAAATCTTTCACCTGGCACGACAACCATTTAAGCAATTCTTCGCGACCTATATTATGCAAGGCAGAGGTGATAAACATTGCCGGTAATTCTTCCCAGTTCCGCATCATGGAGTCCCTGAATGCCTGTATGTTGGCTAAGCATTCGTGGCTCTGCGGCTTATCGGCCTTGGTAAAAACAATTACAAAAGGAATCTCATTTTCGCCCAGCCAATCGGCAAACTCCAGGTCAATCTGTTGGGGAAGGATTCGGCTATCAATGAGCAATAACACATACATCAGTTGTGCCCTGCCGGTAACATAACTACGGATGAGACCGTCCAGCCACTCACGTTCGGTTGCCGACACCCGCGCGTACCCGTAACCGGGCAAATCTACGAGATGGAACTGGTCGTTAATCAGAAAAAAGTTTATTTGCCTTGTTTTGCCCGGTTTGGAAGAGACCTTGGAAAGTTTTTTACGCCCGCACAAGTAATTGATGAGAGAACTCTTTCCCACGTTAGACCTGCCAACAAAAGCAAACTCGGGAATGATGCGACGCGGGCATTTACGCACATCGGTGTATCCGCAAACAAATTCAGCAGTTTTTATCACCATACCTTACACTTCCTGATTGAACAAACTCTCCACAAACACTTTCTTATTAAATAGTTGCAACTTGTCTAACCCCTCTCCTACTCCGATGTATTTCACGGGAATTTGAAACTGGTCTGATATACCCAGCACTACACCGCCTTTGGCGGTGCCGTCTAATTTCGTAACAGCGATTGCTGTTACCTGCGTAGCGGCTGTAAATTGCTTCGCCTGTTCCAGGGCGTTTTGACCGGTCGAACCGTCTAATACCAGTAATACCTCATGAGGTGCATCCGGAATGATTTTTTGTATAACCCGTCTGATTTTGGCGAGTTCATTCATCAGGTCAATGCGATTGTGCAGGCGACCTGCGGTGTCAATAATCACCACATCCGCTCCAATGGCTTTACCGCGCTCCACTGCCTGGTATGCCACCGATGCAGGGTCAGCATTTGCCTGACCGCGTACCATTTCCACATCGCTGCGGCTTGCCCAAACAGCTAATTGATCCACGGCAGCCGCCCGGAAGGTGTCTGCCGCCCCGAGCAGAACTTTCTTGTTGTTGTTTTTATATTGGTAAGCTAATTTACCAATTGTAGTGGTCTTACCGGCTCCGTTTACACCCACTACCATTATTACATAAGGTTTAACCCCTTCGGGTGTATCAAAACTTTCACCCCCCGTGCTTTTATTTTCAGCAAGCATGGCTTCAATCTCCTCGCGAATGAGCCGGTTCATCTCATCGGTGTTCATAAACTTATCGCGGGCGGCGCGCGCTTCAATTCTGCGGATAATTTTGAGCGTGGTCTCCACACCTACATCACTACTCACAAGTGCTTCCTCGAGGCGATCCAGTACTTCATCGTCTATTTTGCTTTTGCCAGCTACAGCACGAGCCAGACGACTCAAAAAATTTTCTTTGGTCTTCTCTAAACCGCGCGCCAAATCCTCTTTTTTCTCTTTGGTAAAAAAACTAAAGAAACTCATGCAACTTAACTATTTAATACCTTTTGAACAAAAAAAGCATCTTACGGCAGAGGTAAGATGCTTTTCTCTGAAATATTAGCCGATAAGATTATACCTCTTTGCCGGCCAAATAGTCCTGAACCTTATCTTTATGCACTATCTTTTCGAGGAATGAATAGGAATTTGTTTTACTCTTAACTGCCTTAATTACCTTTACGTAATCTTTAGAACCGGCAACAGCCTGGCGGTCGGTACGGGCGTTTTTTGAAATCTTTGCCATACGTATTGTTGTTTATGCGGTTACTTAATTTCTTTATGCAGGGTTACCTTTTTCAGGTAAGGATTGTACTTGCGCAATTCCAGACGCTCGGTGGTATTTTTGCGGTTTTTGTACGTGATATAACGACTCATGCCGGGCACTCCCGAGTCCTTTTGCTCGGTACACTCCAGTATCACTTGTATGCGATTGCCTTTGCTTTTCTTGGCCATAGATCTGAAGTTTTAATCGGTTAAAAAAGTTTTATTTCCCCTTTTTTGTGCAACTCCTTCAGATAGGTGTAAATACCTTTCTTGTTAATAGTGCGTAATGCCGAGGTGGATACTTTCAGCTCAATGGTCTCATCTAACTCGGGGATATAGAATTTCTTCCTCTTCAGGTTAGGAAGAAATTTGCGCTTGGTTTTGCGGTTAGAGTGCGATACGTAGTGACCAAACATAGGCCTCTTGCCGGTCAATTCACATACTTTGGCCATGGCGGTTTTGGTTTAGCGAGGCGCAAAAGTAGAATTTATTTACAATTTTAAAAAATCCGTTTCTGTAAGCCGGCTACACACCCGGCAACTGGCTTAACGGTTAAGATAATTTAAATTTGTAATCACAAATTTCTCTATGTGTCATAAAATCCGTATAGCAACGCTGGTTCTAAGCATTGTATTATCTGGTGCCGCCGGTGCGCAGTCCTGTGCCGATTGTCGTTACCTGTCGCCCGTGTTTGATTCGGTGAAGGTAAGCACCGAGTATTTTGCCCGCGGGGTAAAAGCCAATGGCGACACCCTGGACATGTACATGGATATTTATGAACCGGCAGGAGATACGGCAGTGAACCGCCCGGTTATGATTTTTGCGTTTGGGGGTGGTTTTGTACAAGGTTCCCGTACTGACTGGTACGTGGTAGAGGTGTGCCGGCATTTTGCCCGCACCGGGTACGTGGCGGTAAGCATTGATTACCGCACGGGGATTACCACCAGCGAGATTATCTCGCTGCAGTTTATGCGTATATTTTTCAGACCCATGCAGGAAATGCGGGCAGCCGTACAGCATCTGAAATGGAGTTATGCTGAGGATGGCAACCCCTACCGCATTGACACATCCCGTATCATCATCGGAGGCGCATCGGCAGGAGCCATAACTGCGTTGATGACGGCTTACTGCGACAAACCCGGTGAAATTGACGATATGGGCAACATCAGCGCTCTGGACGCGTTGGGCGGTTTTTACAGCACATCGGGGTTTCATCAGCATTATAACTGGCAAGTGGCGGGAGTGGTAAACGTGTCGGGAGCGCTCGTTAAAGCCAACTGGATAGAGCCGGGCGATGTGCCCGTGATATCGGCACATGGCGATGCCGACAATGTAGTGCCTTACAAAGAGGGCGCTTTTGCCGGGCTGAGTATTTTTGGTTTTAATCTGCAAGGCAGCTACATTGTAGATACTGTGGCGCGCAACCGGGGTGTTTGCAGCTATCTGTACACGATGGAGGGTCGAGGCCACCCGGATGACGAGATGGGCATAGAGTACATACGAAGTGTGGTATATCGCATATCGCAGCGTATGTACGCGCTCATCCACGGGCGAAGCTATTGCTGTCCGCTTGCGGCAGACATTACGCCGCAGGATACCTTGTTTTTTGCCCCCGGCGCTCCTGACGTCACCCTCACTGCCGTAATTACAAACGACAATGGAAATGCACAGCCCAAGTGGTGCAGTATAGGATGCGGGGTGAGCGCCTCATCAAACAGTGTAACCTTTACACCCGATACTTCGCTCAGATACATGTTGCTCAGCGCTATTGAGGGAGGTTGTGAAGCTGCGGATATCCATATTTTAGTTGACACCACTGCGCTTTACGCCTCTGCCGGTAATGCAACGCTGCCCGAATTAACAATTTACCCTAACCCTGCCGACCAATATTTAATCATCCGCCCGGCGCCCGGCACGAAAATTTTCAACCTGGAAATATCTGATTTACACGGAATCATACATGAAAAATATTCGTCATATTCTGCCAGCGGAGAAATGGTTGTAGATGTAAGCCGGTTAGCCAGTGGCGCTTATGTGCTAAAATGGAACAACGGGAGAAAAAACGCATATAGAAAAATCATAATACAGCACCCTTAAAGGCCCGTGGCAACCTGTTGAATTAGGGATAAAACCTAATCCAATTCCGATAAACCCTGCAAACGCTTAGATGTTTACACATCTTGTAAACTATTTCCTTTTGGCATATTAAGAGTTATCCTTTAGGTTTGCCCTATATTTACGTGCCGGCATGGACAGATACTCTTTTCTTACCAATGCTACTCCCGAGTTTATAGAAAACCTTTACCTGCAGTTTAAGCAAAATCCCGACTCGGTTGACCCCGAGTTTCGCAAATTTTTTGAGGGGTTTGATTTTGCCACACTTAATTACAACGGCAAAGCCGCATCGCTATCTGCCGATGAGATAAAAGTTTACAACCTCATTGACGCATACCGCAGAAAGGGTCACTTGATTGCCAACACAAACCCTATCAAGAAACGCAAGGACCGCAAAGCCCGCCTGGAGTTGGAAAATTTCGGGCTGAGTGAGAGCGATTTGGAACGAAGGTTCAGCGCAGGTGCCGAAATCGGCATGTCCAACGCCACGCTGCGGGAAATCCTGCAGCGCTTACAAACGCTGTATTGCGGAACACTGGGCTTTGAAATCGGGTATGTACGGCACCCTGAAGAGATAGCGTTTTTCAGAGAAAAAATTGAAAAGCGCGATAAAATAATTGACTACCCGGTAGAGAAGAAGGAACACATCCTACGCATGCTCAACAAAGCGGTGGTATTTGAAAAATTCCTGGGCACGAAATACATCGGTGAGAAAAGGTTCTCGCTGGAAGGCGGAGAAGCCACAATCCCTGCTTTGGATGCTGTAATCCGAACGGCTGCGGCATTGGGTGTTGAGGAGGTAGTAATCGGTATGGCGCATCGGGGGCGGCTGAATGTGCTGGCAAACATCATGGGCAAAACCTACGAAGAGATTTTCAATGAATTTGAAGGAAATGTGGACCCCGACCTGACGATGGGCGACGGGGATGTGAAATACCACCTGGGCTTTTCATCTCAGTACCCCGTGGCGACCAACCGCAGCATATACCTGAAACTGATGCCCAATCCTTCGCACTTAGAGGCAGTAAATCCGGTGGTGTGCGGTTATACGCGCGCAAAAGCTGATGCCATTTACCAATCGGCATTTCACAAAATACTTCCGGTGCTCATTCATGGCGATGCCGCCATTGCAGGGCAGGGGATCGTATATGAAGTAATACAGATGGCTAAACTGAACGGTTATCACGTGGGGGGCACCCTTCACTTTGTCATCAATAACCAGATTGGTTTCACTACCAATTTTGACGATGCCCGCAGCAGTGACTACTCTACGAGCATTGCGGCTACCATTGAGGCGCCCGTCATTCACGTAAACGGAGATGATATTGAAGCCGTGGTATTTGCCTGCGAAATTGCCACCGAGTACCGCCAGCGTTTTCAGAAAGATTTTTTCATTGACATGGTTTGTTACCGCCGCTGGGGTCACAACGAGAGCGATGATCCCAAATTTACCCAGCCCGGCATGTACAAACTGATTGAGAAGCACAAAAACCCGCGTGATATTTATGCGGCTAAACTGGAAGCAGAAGGTTCGGTAGTGGCTGAAATGACCAAACGACTTGAGAAGGAATTCTGGACAGACCTGCAACAGCGGCTCGACATGGTGAAACAAACACCCCTGCCTTACCAACCCCAACCCACCGAAGTGGCTTGGGAAAAACTCCGCAGGGCAACCTCGCAGGACTTTACAACTTCACCTGACACCTCTATCAGCGAAAAAGACCTTAATCTTTTGATTGACGGGCTTAACCGGGTTCCGGAGGGTTTTGTACCCCTTCGGAAAGTGGCTAAGTATTTAGAGGAGCGCAACAAACTCATGCGCGATGAAAAAAAGATTGACTGGGCGGCAGCCGAGCTACTGGCGTATGGTTCCATCCTGTTGGAGGGAAAGGACGTGCGCCTGAGTGGTGAGGATGTGAAACGCGGTACCTTTACACATCGCCATTCGGTGCTGAGTGATGAAAATACTGATGCTGAGTACTGCCGGCTTTGTAACTTATCGGCCAATCAAGGCAGATTTTTTGTTTACAACTCACACCTCAGCGAATATGGCGTGTTAGGGTTTGAGTATGGTTATTCACTGGCAAGCCCCGACCCCTTGGTGCTTTGGGAAGCACAATTTGGTGATTTTGCCAACGGCGCGCAAATCGTGATTGACCAGTTTATTGCTGCGGGCGAGAGCAAATGGCAAAGCCAAAGCGGTCTTGTGCTCCTCCTCCCACATGGCTACGAGGGGCAAGGACCTGAGCACTCATCCGCTCGTTTAGAGCGATTTTTGCAACTATGCGCTGAACTAAACATGGTGGTGGTCAACATTACGGAGCCGGCCAACTTTTTCCATGCGCTCCGGAGGCAACTTGCCTGGCCTTTCCGCAAGCCGCTCGTTGTGATGAGCCCGAAGAGTTTACTGCGCCACCCGCGCTGTATTTCTCCCATCAGTCAGCTCACCCGGGGCCGTTTTTACGAAATGCTCACCGACCCACCGGGCACAAAGACCGCTACGAAAATCGTCTTCTGCTCCGGCAAAATATATTATGATTTAATTGAATATAAAGAAAAACTTATACAAAGTGGCACCAAGGCCGAGCGTGCAGCGGCTAACGGAGTGGCTATTGCGCGCCTGGAGCAACTTTATCCGATACCTAAAAACGACATGCTCGCCTTGTTAGAGGCGCACCCGAAAGCCGAAGTGTATTGGGTGCAGGAAGAACCGCAAAATATGGGCGCCTGGTCATTTATCCTGACCCGGTTGGGCGATTTCTTGCCCGGCAAACGCCGGTGGAACCTGATCGCACGCAAAAATTCTGCTTCTCCTGCTACCGGTTACAAAAAAATCCACCAGCGAGAGCAGGAAGAAATTATCCGTAAAACATTTGCTTAAAACACCCTACAAAACACTCACCCATGACCGAAGTGAAAGTGCCCGCGCTGGCAGAGTCCATTACAGAAGTGACGCTCTCGCGATATCTGGTTAAAGATGGCGATTACGTAGAAATTGACCAGCCCCTTTGTGAACTGGAAACCGACAAGGCATCACAGGAAATACCCTCTCCGGTAGCCGGTGTGGTAAAGTTAGTAGCTACCGAGGGTGCCGACCTAAAGGTTGGCGCCGTGATTTGTTTGGTGGACGAAACCCAGGCACGCCCCGCCACCGCTAAATCTGCTGAAAAAGTTGAAAAGATAACCGACACACCGGCTGCAAAACAAATAACTGATGAAAAACAAAAGCCCGCTGCAGAGCCAGCCCCGCATGTTACACCTGTTGCCAAAAAAATCCTAGAAGAAGCATCGGTAAAGTTAAGCGAGGTGAAAGGCAGCGGTATCGGAGGTAAGATTACGAAAGAGGACGCGCTGCGTCACTTGCGGGCTAAAGCCGGTATGCCGCCCCGTGAAGCATTTAGCCGCAACGAACGCCGCGAGAAGATGACGCGGCTTCGCAAAACCATTTCGGAGCGGCTCGTTTACTCTAAAAACTCCACCGCTATGCTCACCACTTTTAATGAAGTGGACATGAGCGCCATCAACTACATCCGCGAAAAATATGGCGAGAGCTTTAAGAAAAAATACGAAGTGAGTTTGGGCATGATGGGATTCTTTACCCGTGCCGTGTGCATTGCACTGGAAAAATTCCCCTCAGTGAATGCCTACATTGAAGAAAATGAAATCGTTTATCACGATTACTGCGATATATCCATAGCCGTATCTACTCCCCGCGGACTGGTGGTACCGGTTATCCGCAATGCCGAGTCGCTCACCCTGGCTGAGATAGAGAGGAAAATTAAAGAGCTTGCCGTAAAAGGACGCGAAGGGCAACTCACCATGGAGGAGATGACGGGCGGCACATTTACCATATCCAACGGTGGTGTGTTTGGTTCGCTGATGAGTACGCCTATCATCAACCCACCCCAAACAGCTATACTCGGCATGCACAAAGTACAGGAGCGCCCCGTGGTTATAAACGGGCAGATTACAGTACGTCCGATGATGTACGTAGCGCTTAGCTACGACCACCGCATCATTGACGGTAAAGAGTCGGTTAGCTTTCTGGTGACGGTGAAAGAACTACTGGAAAACCCGCAGCGCCTGCTGTTGGGTGCCGACCCGGTAGAATTACTTCTGGATATGTAATAACATTCGCGTTCGCTACAGGTTTTCAAAATACTCCACAATACGTAATTTCAATAGCCTCTCTTGTTCTGCCAATGTAAGGGGGGGTAACGTTTTGTTGGCTACGTAGTGCGGATAACCTTCGGCATCGAAGTGCGAAAAGGTGTAGTAACCATCTGTCGATAATAACTTACACACAGCCACGTGCATCAACTCCTGCTTTTCTTCTTTTTCCCAATGCTCCTTTACAATTCCCACTTCGTTCATTCCTATCAGAAACAGCATGGCGTTTAAGTCGGGGCGGCGGCCAAACATCTCCTTCACTCTGGCACGTACGGCATGCCAGCGCAAATCAAGCGCTTTTTCTTCATCGGTCTTGTCCTGTCGCAATAGGGGCATACCCTATATATTAAATTTATTCAGTATATTTCAAATTTATCACCGTCGCGCAAAAAATTAAACTGTTTTCGGATGCTTTTCAGTTCATCCGCGTAAACATTACAGCAAAGGGTTATTTCGCGGCTGCCCGCCTGGCAAATCGGTCTCCCCAATGGGTCGAGCACGATACTATCGCCCCGATGGCTGATGCCGTTGCCGTCTTCTCCGATGCGGTTTACGCCAACAACATAACACTGGTTTTCAATAGCGCGTGCAATAAGCAGTTGTTGCCAGGCGTAACTTCTCCGCTCGGGCCAATTCGCAACATAAATCAACAAATCATAATCGGCATTGCCTGCAGCATCGAGGCGGTTGCGGCTCCACACCGGAAAACGCAAATCATAACAAATAAGCGGGCAGATTTTAAACCCGTTTAGTGTAACGATGAGTTTTGAAGCGCCCGGAGTAAACACCTTTTCTTCGCCTGTGAGCGAAAAGAGGTGTCTTTTATCGTAGTGAAGTACCGTACCATCAGGTTGTACCCATAATAATCGGTTGTAATACTTGCCCTGCTCGGTTATCATGGCGCTGCCACACACCACAGCGCCCGTACGCTGCGCCTGTTCCCGCATCCATCGAACAGTGAAGCCATCCATTGTATCAGCCAATGCGGCGGGCCGCATGCTGAAACCGGTGGTAAACATTTCGGGCAACACAATGAGGTCTGTAGCACCTACTTCCTGCAGTATTTGTGAAAAACGCTCAAGATTGGCGGGGGGATTTTCCCACACTAGCGGTGTTTGCACTAAAGTAATCCGCAGGTTGAGCATGTTTTTACACTTTCAATAGTCGCTCAGCTGCCCGTTTTAGCGTATCTTCTTCTTTGGCAAAGCAAAAACGGATGATGCTCTGGTCCACATGGCTTCGATAGAACACAGAAACGGGTATGGCGGCTACGCCTTTTTCTTTCGTGAGCCGTACCACAAACTCCACATCGCGCTCATCGCTGATGCGGCTGTATGCGGCTAACTGAAAATACGCACCCGAGCAGGGCAGTAATTTAAAACGTGATGAAGAAATGGCTTGCCTGAAAAAATTTCGTTTTTCCTCATAAAATGCACCCAACTCCTCAAACCAATCCTTATCAGCTATTATTTCTGCAAAGGCGGCCTGCACCGGGGAGCTAACACTGAAAACATTGTACTGGTGCACTTTGCGGAATTCCTGCATCAGGGGCTGCGGGGCGACACAATATCCCACCTTCCAGCCGGTGCAGTGGTATATTTTACCAAAAGAGAAAACTACAAAACTGCGCTCTGCCAATCGCGGATAGCGCAAAACACTTTGATGTTGAATGCCGTCAAACACAATGTGCTCATACACCTCATCGCTCAACAAGATTATGTCGGTGCGGTGGACGAGTTTTTCCAATTCGCTCATGTCCTCAGCCGTGAGGATGCCTCCCGTAGGATTGTGAGGATTGTTGATGATTATCATCCGTGTGCGCTGATTGATAAGGCGTTTCACCTTCTGCCAATCAACGCGGTACTCGGGCGCCTCCATGTCATAAAAAATTGCCTTGCCGCCAGCCAGCTCAATAGCAGGGGCGTAACTATCATAAGCAGGCGCAAAGAGGATTACCTCTTCATCCTCGCGTACGGTAGCAAGAATAGCCGTAAAGATGGCTTGCGTTCCTCCTGCAGTAATCGTAATGTCGGTTTCAGGATTTACGCTCAAACCATAGTTTGCATTAATTTTTTCAGCTATACGTTCCCGCAACAATATATTGCCTGCCATGGGGGCGTACTGGTTGTTCCCCTGACGCATGGCTTTTGATACAGCTGTTATGAGGCGCGCAGGGGGTTCAAAATCCGGGAAGCCCTGCGAAAGGTTGATAGCGTTGTGCTCGCGCGCAAGTGCGCTCATCACCGTAAATATCGTAGTACCCGTATTGGGTAATTTTGAATGTATGATTGGGGTGTAGTTTATCATCGGCTGCCTGGTGTGTTTTTAAAATGCTTCCTCGTCAGCTGCAGACGAAAAGCGTGATGCCTGCGTATAATCTTCCCTACAGAAATTTATCCATATCAGCCACCTTCAGGTCAACGGTAATTTGTTTAACTTCCTGTTCTTTATCTTTCTGGCAAATCAGCAACACATCGTTAGTGTCAATCACACAATAACCGTCCAGACCCTGAACAACCACTAATTTATCATCGGGCACCATAATCATGTTATGGGCGGCATCGTATATTTTTACGTTTTTACCGGCTACGGCATTACCCAGATAATCATGCGGATATGCTTCGTAGAGCGCATCCCATGAGCCGATGTCGCTCCAGCCAAATGCAGCCGGAAGTGTATAAACGTTGTCGGCTTTTTCCATCACACCATAATCAATAGATATGTTGGTGCACTGTGAGTATGCCTCGCGGATAAACTGCTGCTCGGTAGGTTTATCGTAGTGATGATGTCCTTCGCGGAATAACTCGGCAACCTCGGGCAGGTGTTTAGCGATGGCGCTCAGTAACGTACGTGCTTTCCAAACAAAAATGCCGCTGTTCCATAAAAAATCACCGCTTTTAATAAATGTGCGCGCCAACTCGATGGTGGGCTTTTCGGTAAAGGTTTTTACTTTGTAGAAACCATCGGTTTCACCGTTTTCCTGAAATTGAATATATCCGTACCCAGTAGCAGGACGAACGGGCTTAATCCCTAAGGTAACCAGGTAACTGTTGTTGCTGACGAAAGCGAGGCACTTTTCCATCACTTCCATAAACTTGTCTTCGTGAAGGATAAGATGATCGCTGGGCGAAACGATAACGGTTGCGTTTTTGTCGCAGGCGAATATTTTATCACATGCGTAAGTTATGCAGGGCGCTGTATTCCTGCGCATTGGCTCTTTTAGGATTTGCCGGTCGGTAAGATCGGGAAGTTGCTCTTTTACAAGCCCTTCGTACATTTCAATGGTAACCACATAGATATTGGCAGGCGGCACTAACTTCAAAAATCTGTCATACGTGAGTTGCAAAAGCGTTCTGCCCACGTTTAGGATATCGAGAAACTGTTTGGGTTTAGCTGTTCGGCTCTTGGGCCAAAAACGGCTCCCGATACCACCGGCCATAATGGCCACGTAAGCGCTGCCGTGCTGCATGAGGTTTACCTAAAGAGGCGCAAAAGTAGCATTTCAGCAAAAATATTCCATCGACACGCGCTCATTTCACCACAAGGTGTTACATCAGTTATTTTCCGGTAAAAAGGTCTTACGGCCGATTGCTGAAACACAAGAAAAATAATTCCTGGGGGATGTTGGTAAGTTGAACGGGATAGCTATATTTGCGCTCCCAAATTATAAAGCTGCCATGCCTAAAATTAAAACCAACTCCGGTGCCAGCAAGCGGTTTAAGGTAACCGGGTCGGGTAAAATCAAACGCGCCAAGGCATATAAGCGCCACCTGTTGGGTCGTAAAGCCAATAAGCGTAAAAAGCAACTCGGCAAACCGACCATCGTACACAAGAGCGATGTGCGGCGCGTGAAATTGCTTTTAGCCATGGCATGATGGTTTCAAAAATAAAAAATCAGCTATGCCCCGTTCCGTTAACGCAGTTGCTTCGCGCCGCCGCAGAAAAAAGATACTCCAAAGAGCCAAAGGATATTTCCTAAGCCGCTCGAAAGTTTATACTGTAGCTAAAAATGCCGTTGAGAAAGCCGGGGTTTACGCCTATATCGGTCGTAAGTTGAAAAAACGCGACTATCGCGGTTTATGGATTACCCGTATCAACGCCGCTGTACGTCAGCACGGTTTGACTTATTCAGGATTTATTCATAAATTAGGTGCGGCTAATATACGCCTAAACCGCAAGGTACTGGCAGATTTGGCTCTGAACCACCCAGAGGCCTTTAAAGCCCTGATAGATAAAGTGAAGTAACATCACAAAATTTTGTGTTTTCATAGGTTCAAAGTTGGTCGCTCGAAAGGGCGGCCTTCTTTGTTTTTGGATGGTTACAGTGCCATATTACTACCAACCATACTCTATCATTATTTGGCTATATGGTACTGCTCTGTGGCGGTGATAAGCGCCTATTACGCAAAGTAACCCGCCGCAAGCGACAAGGGGAAATTACAGGCGCAAAAAAAGGGCTGATAAGTACCGTCCCTTTTAAACACAGGGTTAAACGGGTCTTAAAAATCAGTAACAGAGGTGTTTTTCTTGTAGTTTTCGGTGGCTTGCCAGTTGCTCTCAATAGTAAGTTCAAACCGGCTTTTGATTACGTGCGTTAAAGTGAAGCGCACATCCTTTACCAGCCATTCGTAAATGTGACGGTCATCAATAAATATTTCATTTTTTGGGTCGCCAAATTTGTACGTTAGAATGAATTTCATTTGCTCAATGTCTTCGTCATCGCCTTTGATGTATACCTTGTAGAATCGGTTTTCATCGTTGAACAGATACAAAATATCATCGCATTTAACAGCGCCAATAAATTTGTCATCGCCCGGGATGGCGTATGCGTTGCGTAATAAACTGTTTTTGTCTTCAACAAACTTTACTTTGGTTCCGTTGCGATAGCAGCTGTCGCGGTGTACGCCCCAGTAAACGTTACGAAAATCCAGCACAGCATCCCCCTCGGCAGCCAGTAATCGGAACGTGCAGAGGATAAAGGCTAAAGAAAGAATTCGTTTGGTCATGGTGAGTGATTTGATGATTTAAACAGTGCGAATATCTTTTTTTTTGTTACAAACAAAACCTGATGGTATTAATATGTTTTGACACTATGTTGATAAACACGGTTTTCAATATACACTTTATCTAAAGCAATATCAGGCGCTCTACTGAACAGTAAACGTTCTTTTAACAAATATACTACACGTGTAAAACGCTGCGAACATCAACAGCGCCACCAAAGAGGCAGCAACCATTACGTGAAACCAGTTTATATACCAGAAATAGTAAAAGGAGTTAAGTGCGAGGGCTGCCAGTATCAGCCGTGCGTATTCCGCATAAATTACCCACTTCTTATTCTCAAAAAGTGCACCGATTATCAGCATCGTGGTAAGTATTAAGCCAAAAAACACCACTTTGTAAAAGAAACTGATAGAGGGGAAAAACGCCATGTAAGCCATAGCGCCTGCCAGCATGATAAAAAACTGAAATACTGCATAAACTTTCAAACAGACATGTGTATCGGCATTATATAGCCGGCGGCTTTTCAAATCTGCTTGGGTAACAGATGTAGCGCCACCCAGATATCCGGGTAGCCAACCCGGCCGTGCAAAAATCATTTTCCACCTGTCGTGCCGAAGCATGCAGCGCGCTTTATGCCACATATCTGTGAAATACTGAAAATTTGCCCACACCGGGTTCCAGCTTCGCAACGGCGTGGTAGTGCCGTAATAAATGGGTGTATCGGATTCTTCTTCTTTAAAAGTTCCAAACATGCGGTCCCATATCATCAGTAAACCCGCATGGTTTTTATCAATATACTGTGGGTTGATGGCGTGGTGCACACGGTGATGTGAGGGGGTGTTAAACCAAAATTCAAACCAGGCGGGTAATTTGCCGATGGCTTTTGTGTGTATCCAGTACTGAGATAAGGTATGCACAATGGCCGTCAATCCAAAGATTACCGGATCAAAACCCATAGAAGGTATCGGCAAAAAAATGGGAAATGCCAGCACACTGTGAAACCACGACTGCCGAAGTGCAACACTCAGGTTAAACTCTTCGCTTTGATGATGCACAGAGTGTGCCGCCCAAAATATGTTGAGTTCATGCCCCCAACGGTGGGCCCAGTAAAAGAGAAAATCAAACAGCACCAGACATATTAAAAATACCCACCAAGTTTTCGGCAGGTGAAAAAACGCATATCGTTCGTATATCCAAATATACACCCCCATGAGCATGGACTTGGTGATTATGCCAAACAACTGCTGACCGGTACCAAGTAACAAATTACTAACAGTATCGTTGAGCCGGTACCATTTCTGTTTTTTGATACGGGAATACCCCCACTCCAGAAACATGGTCAGAAAGAAAAACGGTATCACCAAAAGCATGTAAACCGGATGCATGATAAACGATTTAAACTCCTGTACTAGTCAAATAAACGTATAAATATAAAGTATATTTTGATACATAG